>JBBRDW010000028.1:0-42038 GCA_038203525.1 Chitinophagales bacterium
TGTTTTAATAACCAGGTACAATGCTGCGGAAGAAAAACTATCAATAACAGGGGCTGCTAAATAAGCTGTGCCTGTATTTGCTGCATTGGTAAGCTGGGGATCTAATAAGCCTTCGCCACTTCTGTTATAATAAAATTGAAATGTGGCAATAAACCACACAAATGCAGCAAACTGGGCAGTTAATGCTACAAAATATTTTTTCGCAGAAGAAAGTTTCCGAAGGCTGTTAATTAAAACTACAAAAAGCCATAACAGGGCAACCTGCCATAAGCTGTTTGCTATTGCATAGCCAAGCGCCCTTAAAAACCCCGATTGCAAAAAAGCCTGCATAAGTGATTACTTTTTTTTCAAATTGTTAAGCAGTTTTTGAATCTCGTCAAGTTCTTCCTTGCTGGTTTGTGCATTTCCAAGTGCCTGCATTACCAGCTGCGATGCAGACCCGCCAAATACTGCGTCTACCATTTTTTCTACCAAATGCTGTTGGGTTTTTTCCTTGTCTACATTTGGTTTGTAAATATGGGTCTTGCTGCTGTCATCCCTGGTTACAATACCTTTTTCATGCATTATCTGCAACAGTTTAAGTGTGGTTGTGTAGCCGCTCTCCTTGTAAACACTCAGTACTTCATGCACTTCCCTAACAGTTGCAACACCTTTTTGCCAGAGTACCTGCAATATTTCCAGTTCACTTTCCGTGGGCTTTAATGGCTTACTGTTTGTCATAATACGATTTATTTCGTAGCAAAATACGAATTGAATCGTAAAGATGATTAATCCCCCTTGTTTTTTTTATTTTCTTAACAAAAAATAGAGCCGCTCATCAAATTATTAGGCTGGAATATTGCGTAGAAAAATTTTTGGACCAAACTGGGGATTTTCTATTGAGCTTCCGTTGCGTCGCACTCTTGTGCGTTCGGAATATGTATTTGACTTTTATGAACTAAGGAGTATTTTATAGCATAGGATACGCATACAACAGCCTTTGTACAAAAATATTATCCGGGGTTGCAATTAGATTCATTACTTCGCTTTGCTCATTCATAATCCAACCGTACAAGAGTGCGACGCAATAAAAGCTACATCCTTATTATTAAGCCCGGCTCAAAAAATTCTTCTCGTAAACTTTCAAAATTACCCATTTACACGATTGACTTTTTTGTAACTCCTACAGAGCTTTGCTAATAAGAAAATATTTTTTAACTGCACAAAACTTGGTTTATGAAAACAATTATTAGTACCGTATTAGGTATGTTGCTATATACAGCAACCTGCGCTCAAAACACAAATTGGCTTTTTTTAAGCGACAGCACTTTTGCAAGGGATGCGGCCAACTCTGTGGCTTATGATGCTACAGGAAACCGTTATGTGGCCGGATGGTTTGCTGGCAAATTAAAACTCAGCGGCAATGAATATGTAAGCGATTTTGGGTCTGCTGATGATGCGGTATCAACACCTATCAAAGGCTTTGTAAGTAAATACAGCAGTGCAGGTGCATTGCTGTGGACAAAAACTTTTATGGGCCGCGGATCTCAGTGGTGCCTTGATGTAGAAGTAAATAAAACAACCGGGGATTGTTATGTGGCCGGGAATTTTACCACGGAACTTTTATTGGATGGGGTAAGGCAGGATTTTACTGATGGCACTTATTTTGGACGGCCATTTATTGTAAAATTTGATGCCAACGGAAATAAGCAATGGATAAATACCACGATGAGCAGTTATTTAACGAATGGCTCTTTTTCGATAGGTCTTTCTCCTAACGGCAACGATTTATACTGGCATTGTGATTTTATCGGCGACCTGCAAATAAATGGGAGTTTAGCTTACGGTTCAATTGGTGGTGATTATGTGTTAATGAGGATTGCCACAGCATCGGGTGCCATTACCAATTTTTATCAGACCAGTGACTACTTGCAGGATGGCATTATGATGAACTGCGACAACAGCGGCAATGTGTACTGGAGTGGCAGCCATAGAAATAGTGGGTATGTTATAACAAACCCCAATTATGCATTGCCACAAGGATACATCATAAAGTTTGATGCAAGCCTCACCAACCAGTTATGGGCATTTGAAGTTTCGGGTAAAGGTTTTCAAACGATCAATTCCACCGCAGTTGATGCTTCAGGTAATGTATACATATACGGCAGGTTTGATGATACCACCAGGTTTTATAATAACTCCGGTACAGACCAGGGAGTAGTATTTGTACCGGTACCGGGAAGAACAAACGGCTATGTGGCAAAAGTGTCGAGGTCAGGTAACCTGTCATGGGCAAAACAATTCAGCGGCACCGGGCTCACTTTCGATAATTATGATTTAGATGCAGAGTGTGCACTTACTGTTGACAGCTGGAATGATGTATATTTTGGTGGTGCATTTGGTAGTGGCATTGGCGGTAAAGTTTATTTTGATAACGATTCATTACAGAATACTACCAATCACCTGGAGCCTTACTTAATAAAACTTACACCAAAAGGAAATCTTTCATGGATGATAAAACCTGAAACGCTCCGCGGCGGTAATATGAAAGGCCTTGCAACATACAGCAACAATGTACTGGCAGCAGGCGAAATAACAGGTATATATAATTTTTACCCAGATAATTATTTCAAATATGCCAGTGACTCGATTGATACAGATTATAATGCACAATATTTGTGGGAGCTTGCTGATTGCGCCATTACTATAAAAACCAGTGCCACTTCCAATACTGTAAATATATTAAACCCCGATACACTTTCGGTACCATTAGTACCCAATACCACCTACCAATGGTACAGGAATGACAGGTTGGTCAACGGTGCCACAGGTAATGAATATATTACTACAAGGACAGGTAGCTACTATTGTCTTCTTGACAATGGTATTTGCCAGATACAATCCACAAGCAAACGGATAAAACTTCGTCTTGAGCCTTTTGCATCAGCTACAGAGAATGATGATGCCACCGAAGCTGGTAAAATAACAGTATCAGTTTACCCCAACCCTGTAAAAGACAGGTTCACAGTTAATATTCCTGTTACACCTGGTAGTCATTTATACCAAATAAAAATGATGGATGTAAATGGCCGCACCATATTAAGCAAAAAAACAAATGCAGGAAGCCAGGTAGTGCAATTGCCGAAAGGAACTTCTAAGGGTCTATACCTTTTACAGATTGAAGGTGGCAATGAACCTGTAACTATAAAATTATTTGTACAATAATGATTGCGCAGTAGATAAATAAGCCGGGGGATTTTTTATGAACCCGGCTTTATTTTTAAGCCTGTATCAAAATATTGAAGAATATTTTTTTGTTGCCGGCTTAAGGGTTAATAGCATCGTACCTTGTGTCCTCACTCATTTGTGCAGTTAGTCCTGCATCAGCAATTAGTGCGACAATAGTAAGCTTTCTTTTTTCTCATTAACCAATCAGGGTGTGTGCCATTACAAGTCAAATTTTAATTTAAATGTAGTGCCTTTCCTTGGTTCACTTTCCACCTCAATTGTGCCACCAAGCTCAAGCATCAGTCTTTTTACAATGCTGAGGCCTAAACCGGTAGAAGCTTCTCCCGCTGTAGGTTTAACCGATGCAATACTATATTTGTTGAATAACTGTTTTAGTTCATTTTCCGGAATACCGGGTCCTTCATCACGAACCGAGATCATTAATTCAAACTCCGTTTTTTCTGCATAAATAAAAACAGTTTTCCCTTGATTTGAAAACTTAAGGGCGTTGCTCATCAGGTTTTCAAGTATCTGCCGCAGGTGCTGTCGATCGGTCATTAAAAATATTTCGGTACGGTAAGGTGAGCATTCAACCTTAATATTTTTACTTTCAGCTGCGGGTTTAAAATCGCTGACTAAATCCTGAATAAATGAATTGATACCCGTTGATTGCAAGGTTAGTGCATGCGTATTTGCGCCAGCCTTTTCTACATCCAGTATATGGTGAATAAGCTGCTGACCAAACTGTACGCTGTTTTTTATATGTTGTATGGCTTCATGTTCCTTATCTTTTGCCAGCAACGCTGCCCATACCTGTATATTATTTAAGGGCTGACTAAGGTCATGGCTTACAATGCTGATTAGCTGATTTTTGTCTGCATTCAGCTCGGTAAGTTTTTTATTCTGGTCTTTGATGAGATTATTTTGCTGCTCCAGTTTAATTTTTTTATTCCTGTTCTGCCGCCAGGCCAACAAAGAAATAAAAGCGATCAATGCCAGTGCTGCTGCGCCTATCTCCATATTACGCTGCTGCAATTTTTGTCTATCAATTTCTGCAGCCAGTAATTTATTTTTTTGTTCTTTTTCTTTGGTCTTATACTTTTCCTGAAGTTCAAGCAATTGTTGCCCCGCCTGCTCATTAATTACATCAGCTTCCATATCATTGCCCTTCACCATCCTTTCATAAGCCTTTTGCCAGTTGCCCTGTATACTGTACACTTCACCAAAAGCTTTGTAAGCAAGTGCAATATCTGCTTTGCTTTCATCTTTTTTGGCGATATCAAGTGCACTGTCTAAATATGCAAAGCTGACCGAAAAATTCTTTTGATAACCATAAGCGAGGCCAATGTTAGTGTAGTCATATCTCAAATCACTTTGCAGGTTGTGGTTTTTATGATAAGAAATATTGGGTAAAATATATTCTATTGCTTTAGCATAGTCTTTGGTATAAAGCATTAGGCCGCCGATGTTAATTTTGGTGTTTGCAATACCAACGCTGTCATTCATTTTTTCTTTTATGGCCAGTGATTGTTTGTAATAAAAAAAAGCGCTATCGTATTTCTTTTCGCGCCTGCAAATAATTCCCAGGTTTGAGTAGTTAGCAGATAAATGCCGGAGAGCGTTGTTTGAGGTAGCTATGCCAACTGCCCTTAAAGCAATTGCTTTTGCAGGGGCAAACTGCTTCTGAATAAAATGAATCTGAAACTGACTGTTTAAAGCTCCTAATATTACAAAAGGTTCATTTATTTTTTTTCCCAGTGTTTCCATTTCAAGATAATAATTTAAAGCGCTGTCGTAATTTTCTCTCACTTCATAATACAATCCTCTTGCACGCAGAGCATTGCCCATACCCATTTTGTATTTCATTTCATTGGAAGATTTTTCTATCATGCCGGCATACATAAGAATGCTGTCTGTTTCTGCTTCTGAATTCATTATCCTGAAAAAAGCATCATCTATTTGCAGTGTATCAGTAAACTGTGCTGATGCAGATAAAAAGAAAAAGAAAAAAATAATATGGCAGCAATATTTCATATTTTAATCATTAACCAGTTTGTGTTTAACAGCAAATTTCACAAGGCCAACCGTATTATTCACGCCGAGCTTTTCAATGATATTTTTGCGGTGCGTATCCACAGTGCTTATACTTAAAAAAAGTTTTGCTGCAATTTCTGAACTGCTGTATTCTTTGCAAATCATTTGTAAAATTTCTATTTCCCGTTTGCTGAGGATGGCATGTATCTTCGACTCCGGGATTGTAATCGTTTTTTTGTAGGCATCTTCGGTGCCATCAGTTATATCAATTTCTTTGCTGAAATAATTATGGCCGAAAGCAACTGTTTTTATTGCACCCGTTAATTCCCCGATCGTAGCGCTTTTTAGGATATAACCCTGTATGCCATATTGCATAAGCCTGTGCATATACCGGGTGCCGCGGAGCATAGTATGATACATAATTGGTAATGCAGGAAATTTTTGTCTTATTTGTTTGATCAGTTCTTCGGCTTCTATATCGGGCAGGTTTATATCCAGCAATAAAACATTGGGATTTGTGTTTGTAAGTTTTTCAAGCGTTTCTTTTCCGCTTCCGGCGGTACCGCAAATAGAAAATTCTTGCCCATCTGCAAGCAGCAGGGCAAGGCCTTTTAGGTAAAGCTCATGGTCTTCGGTAATAAAAACATTTATCATACAGCTCAATAAAGTTATTTAATTGGTTTTTTACGTTGATCACCTACCTTATAAATTTTTAGTAGCTCGGTAAAAAATTTGTTGCGTGAGGAAATACTATCATTTTTAACCAAGAGTTATTTTTCAGTACAACCAATGAGCTGCCTTTAATGCCCATTCAAGATCAAACTGCACAAGTGAGTGACACAACAGGCGATGCCAAGAAAAACATCAGCCCGGCCAAAAAAATTAATATTAAAAATCAAATTAAAGCAATTGCCGCTGCTGACAAAAAGGGATTTAGGGAAACAGCAGATTGCCAATCCTAACATGCCAGCAATAGCGGCACCAATGTATAACGCATAGGAGGGTGACTTACAATTGCAGTTAATTACAATACCCACTTTGCATAATTTCTTTTGATGATGCCGGTAAGCGCATAATTGGTAACGAGATATATTATCGCACAAATTTCCCGAATAAAAATTCTTCACGGTAAGCGAGAATACCAGACTATAAAAGTACAACCCCAAATTTTGCATCTGCCTGGGAGTATGTTACAATGCCGGAAGGATTATCATCACTGGTGCCGGTAACAAAGCGGGGATCAAGCTAAGCAAAAAAAGTTTTTGTTTTGGAGAAATACTTTTTTATTTAAATCATACTTATCTTATAAAAATAGCGCATTTCTATCAATGAAGTCAATCTCATTCTTATATAGACCGGCAATTGCTTTATATCGCATTACGTTTGCATCTTGCCCCGCCCAGGCCGGTGGTCTCAATCACTTTATCTTTTAGCTGATAGGTATCCTTGTTAAGCGAAGGCGTAAAAAAAATATTTTTTAGAAATAAAAAAAGTATAGTTTTAATCCTCCTTTTGGCCAATACTAAAAATCAAATGAGAAACAAAAATTCAATTATATTTAAGCCTGCAAAAGCTTGTTTTAAATTAAAAAAGATAGGCAGGGCTACATAGCGCTGGTATTCTTTTTTGCAGGTTAAATGTTATTTTCAAAATTGCTTATTTTTTTCGCTTATCAAATACAAAAATGTACCTGTTCAATAATTTTTTACTTTCTTTCTGTATTAGATAAATCTACCAAAAAAAATGCGCTGCTCATTGCCAGAATAAAACAGTAAAAACCTATATAATTGCTATCTTCAAAAATTTTTAAAACAAAAACCAAAACACATGAAACAAAATTTACAGAAAAAAGTAAGTTGGGGTAAAAAAATGCTCCATTTAAAGCAAAGGTGCCGGATGTTGACTTTATCGGTCTTCGCACTTTCATTGATTAGTTTGCAAAACTTTGCCCAGGGAACCTGGACTCCCGTGGCAACACCTGCGCCAGCTGCAAGTGGTGGTGTAATGATGCTGCTTTCTGATGGTTCTGCCATGTGTAAAACAAATGCCGGCGGTGGCGATGGTATTGGCAATACTTACTATAAGCTTACACCTGATATTAATGGCAGTTATGTTAATGGAACATGGACTGCGCTCAAGCCGATGAATAGTACCCGCCTTTACTACTCATCGCAGGTATTACAAGATGGACGTGTATATGTTGCCGGTGGCGAATATGGAACAGGTGGTTCCTTAGGGGAAACATATAACCCACTTACCAACCTATGGACTGCTGCTCCGCCGCAGGGTTCTTTTATTAGTGATGCCAATTCCGCCATTTTACCCGATGGCCGTGTAATGCAGGCACTGGTAACCGGTACTTTAAAACCTACTAAATTTTTTGATCCTGTAGCTAATACGTACACAACTGGCCCAAATTGTTTGGGAATACATAATGAATCTACGTGGGTAAAACTTCCAGACGAAAGTATTTTAATGGTAGATAGAAATGCAACCAGTTCAGAAAGATATATTCCAGCTCTTGGTATCTGGGTTGCTGATGCAACTGTACCAGTAAGCCTCTACGATCCGTATGGATTGGAGACAGGTGCCGGCGTGCTCTTGCCAAATGGCCGGGCTTTTTTCATTGGATCAACCGGGCACACAGCTTATTACACACCTTCAGGTAACACAAGCCCAGGCTCCTGGGCTGCAGGCCCGGATTTTCCAAATGGCCAGGGCGCACCAGATGCTCCGGCATCAATGATGGTAGATGGAAAAGTTTTATGCGCTGTTTCTCCAAAGCCAACTTCAGGTAATCATTTTCCTACCCCTACTTCTTATTACGAATTTGATTACCTCACCAATTCTTACACACAAGTAAACGCACCTGCAGGCGGTCTAACTTCCAATGTTTCCGTTTATGTAACCAATATGCTTACACTTCCAGACGGTAAAGTGCTTTTTTCTTTTCAGGGAAATGCCACATATTATGTGTATACACCGGCTGGTGCGCCAATAGCAGCTGGTGCGCCAACATTAATTACGGCAAAAAAGGTTAAAGGAACCAAAAACTTCCAGCTTACAGGTAAGCTTTTTAATGGTATTTCGGAAGGAACAGCCTATGGCGACGACTGGCAGATGGCGACCAACTATCCACTTGTAAGGCTTACATCGGGTACAAATGTTTATTACGGTCGTACCTCAAACTGGAACAGCACTGGCGTTAGCAGAGGCAATAAAGCAGATACAGCAACATTAACTTTGCCTGCGGGCCTGCCATCAGGAACGTATTCGCTTGTTGTAGTTGCAAATGGTTTCAGTTCAAATGCTTTAACCCTTAGGAAACGTGGACCATCTCCATTCGATGCAGTTATTGCTGACGCAGCAGCCGAAGATATTTCAGCGTCAGTTGTTACAACCGCAGCAGTTTATCCAAATCCGGCAAAGAGCAGTACAAATATCCAGTTTACATTGGCGGCAACAACCAACGTATCGCTTAAAGTGGTTGATATGAGTGGAAAAGAATTGATCGCTGTGCTTAACGGCAATGTGCAGCAGGGCTATCATTCTACGCCTGTAAATACCAGTTCGCTTAAACCCGGTGTTTACCTTGTTAGAATGGTTACCGGAAGCAGCGTTAAAACTATGAAACTCGTAATACAATAACTACAGAAAAAGATAAACCTTTTGTAAAAAAGGATTGATAAAAAATCCATCATTGTTTGTTAAGCAATGGTGGATTTTTATTTTCCCTGAAATCGACATAACTAACCCACTGTTATTGTTATTTTTTGTACTTAGCTGCGTCTCATTATTCGGCTTTGGTTGTGTCACTCACTTGTACGGTTGAATTATGAATGAACTAAAAATACAAACCGCAGAAGCTACGAGAAGTATAGTAATCCACAGTATTTTCTCCGCGCCTTTGCGCCGCTGAGGTTAAAATTGCTGAATTTATTGGAGGAAGTACAAGAGTGCGACGCAACAATGTTTAATTGAAATATCAACAGCCTGGTCCAAAAATTATTTCATTGCTCTCATGCACTTGTTCCAGTAAAAAATATTGTAAATGTAAAGTGGTATCAGTATCAGGTAAGCGGTTTGCCTGTTAGCGGCATCTGCAATAAAGCCGTATAATACCGGTACAATGGCGCCACCTGCAATACCCATAATAAGTATTGCCGAAGCGGTATTTATTAGTTTATTGGGCATGCCTTTTAATGCTGCCGGCCATATGGGTGGCCAGGTTAATGCATTGGCGAAACCCAGTGCAGCAAGGCAATACACCGAAATACTGCCCGGTAAAAAAACGATAAGTATGGAGAGAAAGATACCAATTGCATTGAAAATTAAGAACGCTTTTTCCTGTTTTAAGAATTTAGGAATGGCAGCAATACCAACAATATAACCTGCTACCATAGACATAAGTGTAAATGAGGGTAAATGCCTTGCCACATCCATGGTAAATCCATGAAATTGACCGTACCGAACAATGGAGTCGCCTGCAATAACTTCGGCTGCCACCGAGCAAAAGATGGCAAAAAAGCCAAACATTAAATTGGGATACGCAAACACAGAATCCTGGGCTTTTTCATTTGACTTTATTGCTGTTTCTGCCACTTTTACCTCGGGTAAATGGGCAAATCTTAGCAGTATGCCCACTACGGCTAGTGTTATAGCGAGAATAGTATAAGGCGTTATAACTTTTGATGCAAGTTCTGTCAAGGTTGCTTCGTTTTCAGCAGCAGTCATCAGCTTTAGTCTTTCTTCTAGCCCATCAGCATTTTGTAACATGATACTGCCAAGTATAAGCGGTGCCAGTGCCCCTGCCATTTTATTACAAATACCCATAATGCTGATGCGCTGCGCAGCCCTGTCCGCCGGCCCTAAAACAGTGATATATGGGTTTGATGCAGTTTGTAAAATAGTAAGCCCGGTACCTATAATAAACAGCCCAAGCAGAAACAAACTAAAAGTTCTCGAATTAGCGGCAGGAATAAACAATAAGCAACCTACTGCCATTACAAATAAACCCAATTGCATTCCTTTTACCATTCCGGTTTTTTTAAGAATCAAGCCACAGGGTATGGCCATTACCGTATAAGAAATGTAAAACGCAAAGGTTACCAGAAAACCCTGCCACTCCTGTTGAAGATTACACGCTAATTTTAGATAGGGAATTAGTACAGCGTTTGTCCAGGTAATAAAACCAAAAATGAAAAAGAAAGCGCCTATAATAATAATCTGGTACCTGTAATTTGGAGTAGTTGAAGACATGTTAGTTTTAATTTATACAGCCATCAATATAGGCCAAGTTTACAAACAGGCGAAAAGTAATTTCAAACTCCTCATCTTTCCGTGTTATTTAAAATATATTTTCCCTGTTTTGTCAAAACAAAAAAGCCCCGGATAACTCCGAAGCTTCTTCTATTCATTAGGTGTAATATTCTATTACCGCTTCTCAATACTGTCATAAAAACCACCAAAATTATTTTGACGCACCCCATCTTCCTTAAAAAAATCTCCGGGGAAACCCAAAGGAATGGCGCTTGCTTTATCCAGCCGATCCATATGGTCTGCTGTAAGTACTACATCAGGTGTTTTAAGATTCTCTTCCAATTGCGAAAGCTTCGTAGCACCCACAATCGGTATGGATGAAAAGCCCTGTTGCATGGTCCACTTAAGCGCAACATGACTGGCCTGAACGCCGAGTTCATTTGCGATGGCAACCACTTCCTTTGTAATGCCTGCGCTTCTTTCATTAAGCCGGTTACTGCCTTCTTTTATGCGCCCAAAATCGCCACGCAGATATTTACCAGTTAGTGCACCACCTGCCAGCGGAGCCCAGGGTGTAAGCGTCATGCCAAAATGTTTCGCCATAGGTATCAGGTCCCGTTCGGGTGTGCGCTGCAAAAGGCTGTATTCAACCTGAAGTGCTATAAACTGGCTCCAGCCCATTAATTCGGCCAATGTATTTCCTTTAGAAACAAGCCATGCCGGCGTATCGCTGATGGCAATATAATTTACTTTTCCCTGCCGCACCAAATCATCAAGGCCGCGAAGCACTTCATCAATGGGTGTAAGATCGTCCCAGATGTGCAGGTAAAAAACATCAATAAAATCTGTTTGTAATCGCTTCAGACTTTCTTCCACGCTGCGCATCATATTTTTGCGGTTGTTACCTGATGCGTTCACGTTCGTTCTATTATCTGCCAGTGAATATTTTGTAGCAAGTACAAAATGATCGCGGTCACGGCTGCTAATAAATTCGCCAATAATTTTTTCGCTGGTTCCCAGCTTATAAATGTTGGCGGTGTCTAAAAAATTGCCGCCTGCATTTGCATAAGCATCCATTATTTCGAAGCTCATTTCTTTCGTTGCACCCCATCCATTCTCAGTGCCAAAACCCATGGTACCAAGACACAGTTCCGACACTTTTAACCCCGATCTTCCCAATAATTTATATTTCATAAGTATATTTTTTGTACCCGGCAAAAGTATTTCAATTGGGCTTCTCTTGCGTCGCACTCTTGTACTTTCTGAAAAAGAGGCAGCAAGGCAAAGAGGCAATAGGCAAGGAGGTAATAGGCAAAAAAGATTTCACTGTTCATTGTTTACTCTTCATTGTCCCCTGTTCATTTGCGTGCAACAGTACAAGAGTGCGACGCAAGAGAAGCTTCCTAGTAGCAATGAAGTTTGGCTCCTAAAAAAATAAAATAGAGCTGAATTTTGTTACCCTTAAATTATTGCCAAAGCGTTACCTGCATTCTGTTTCAGCAGTGTAAGTATCTCCTGTTGTGTTGTTACCGTTTTATCTTTGGCATACCAACTGTGAATTTCTTCTTTCACCGCATCGTTGCTCACCGCATTTGCTTTAAGATGATAAAACATTTCCTGCGCCACTGTTGGCCTTGGCCCAAATCTGAATAATTCTTCATTGTATTCATTTAAAGCAATGACTACAGGTATGCTCCTGCTTCTGCCATTGGTTAAATATTGATCCATGAGCTCCAGGTTTTCATCACGCAATAAAAACTTTAACTGAATGTGATCGTTCAACTCTGTCAGTTTGTTCAATACCGGAACAATCTGCGCCGCATCTCCACACCATCCTTCTGTAATCACCAGCCATGTTTGCGGCGCAGATAACCTCCGCACTGTTTCTTCCAGTTCCGGTATAATTTCCACTGTTCTGTCCAATCTTTTCATCCTTACAACATTCAATTTACTATACCCGAGCAAAGCATCCGAATCATTCTTTGAGGTGGATTTTCCAACGATGATCATTGCATCAATCAATCTGCGGTATTCTTCATAGTCCATGCCCTTTGCGGCATAGGACGGATCTACCTTTTTTCTTATGACGATTGTATCTTTTATTAATGTTTCCATAATGTTTATTTAGACGTACCACTATATTAGCCCTTACGAAACTTACCTTTAACAAACTACCAGGGCAACGCCGTTCCCAAATGAACATAGCTGCCGCTGGGCCCATCTTCACCAGCCAATGCCAATTCAACAGAAGTCTTTGCGCCGTCTGAAGTATTCATCGGCGCGGCATCTGTTCCCATATCTGTTTTAACCCAACCCGGATGTGCTGAATTTACTTTAATGCCTGTGCCTTTCAATGCATGAGCAAGATGAATGGTATAAGAATTCAATGCTGTTTTAGATGCGTTGTAGGCAAAAAGCTTCGAATCATAAACGGGTGATTCTGGACTTGCATGCAGGGTTAATGAACCCAATATGCTGCTCAAGTTAACTATACGGCCAGCGCTACTTTTTTTAATCAATGGTAAAAGTTTATTGGTAAGTTTTACCACGCTGAAAAAGTTGGTGTCCATTGTTTCGCGCAGAATGTTTTCCTCGATGCTGTTGCTGGTATTGATTGCCCAGCTATTGGCTTCAATTTGTACACCTGCATTGTTTACCAGTATATCCAGTTTGCCGTAAGTGTTATTGATATAATTATAAGCGGCATCAATTTGCTTATCGTCATCAACATCTAGCTGTAAAAATTCTACATCAAGATTTTCTTTTTGTAATTGCTCCACTGCTGCTTTTCCCCTCGCTTCATTCCTCGATGCTGCGATTACTTTTACACCTTCTGCGGCAAGCTGGCGTGCTGTTTCAAATCCAATGCCTTTGTTTGCTCCCGTTACTAATGCAATTTTCTTTGTCATTTTTTTCGTTTAATTTCTAATTTTGCTTTTCATATTTTAGATGCATGGAACCAGTTATTGATATTAAATCCATTAATACACCATAGAATACTAATGGTTCAATAACCCATGCTGCTTCTGCCTTGCCCATGTCTTCTGCTGCCCGGCCAAATCTCGTTAGAATGACCGTTACTGTTTTCTTTGATTTATCATCGTTGCCGCAAATACGCATGGCTGGTATCCCAGCTTCAAACTTTGGTTTATGTATTACCAAGACCGTTGAAAGCCTTTGCCAGTTTGGCTTTCGGGAGCAGTTGCTACAATTTCTCTGTTAGCTAACTATTGTAATCGGTATAGCATTTTAATACGCTGTTTACTGGAGCTTCTTTTGAAATTAGCTTTGTACTATCAATAACAAATTAATTGCTAAAATTGTTAAGTCCTTCCAGCGCAATGGCTTCTTGTGTTAAGCTGCCACTGGTTGCCAATACCAGCAGCTCCCCATATTTTGCATTTTTTTCAAAACTGCCGATGCCGATAATATCAGGTTCATTTTTAAATTTTATCACTTCTTCTTTTAATGTATTGCAATTTTTTTCAAAATATTACAACTCGGTATAAAAGTGGGTCAGACTCAATTTTTCTGTTGCGCTATGCTGAATAAAATTTTGCAGTACAAGAGTGCGACCCCGCCAAACGCGGGGCAAGCTGCAACGGAGGATTCCTGGTAAATCAAAAGTTGCGCTCAAAAAAAATTAAGCATGAAAAGCGGCAGCAAATTCTTTTGCAAAATCTTCGATCTTGATTTTGCCAAAACTAACAGGGCGGTTGTTGTCATAATCTGTACCCATTTCGCCACTTGCCATCGCTGCACCCATTTCTGTATAGTTCTTTGCAATATCTTCTGGCAAGCCTGCGCCAATTGCGCCCTGCAACGCTTTTTCGTTGGTGAATACAATCCATGGCAAATCGGGCTGGCCAATTGCATTACCCAGTGATTTTGCAATTTGGAAACCGGTTCTTTCGTCTCCGGCAATGTAGCAAATACTATGGCTGGTAAAATTTAAATTCAATAATTCTTCTGCGGCAACTACGGCAATATCATCTGTGTGAACCATGGCAAATGGCTTTTCGCCAAAGTTGCTACCGATAATCCCCATGTGTTTTATCATGCCGATATTTGCCAGCAGGTTTCCGTAAAAATATGCGGGACGAAGGTGTTTTATGTTTACGCCTTCTAAGGTATTGAGGGCATGTTCTGCACGGTACAAACCACTTACCGGGCCGGCACCTTCTTTCATATGTGCCCCAAGGCTGCTGAGGTTTACCACATATTTTACACCCGAAGCTTTTATGGCCGCTGAATAGTTTTCACCAATTTTTCCAATATGCGCTTTCCAGTCAGCAGCTGTATAAGTTGGTGGAACCATTGTGTACACTGCTTCTGCGCCTGCAAATGTTTTGGTAAGAAACGCCACATCTTCAACCGAGCCTACTGCGGATTTTGCGCCCATCGTTTCTATAGCTTTAACATTTTCCTGTTTAGAGGTAATAACGGTTACATCGTTACCTGCTTTTATCAAAGCTTCTGCGAGTGGTTTACTGATGTTTCCTAACGATCCTGTGATTACATATTTCATTTTATTTTATTTTATTGTTTTTTAATTATTATGTACCCGGATTTTTGATTTACTATTGGGCTTCATTGCAGCTTGCCCCCGTTTGGCGGGGTCGCAGGCTTGTAGGTTCTATACTTTATTGAGGAACCTATATTATCTTCCTATTAAATTTGTATATACAAATATTGAGTTAAAAAAATTTAATCCTATAGTTTATCGCCCAGCTTATTCATGTTGGTAACCATCCTGCTGGTTTCGTCTTTACCCAAAATTCCGGAGCATGTTTCGTAAAAATGCCCTGTACATTCCTTTAGCTTAGGCAAAAGTTCCTTTGCTTTGGGAGTTGGGTATACATTGGTAAGTTTTCCTTCTGTTGTTCGCACTACTAATTTCTTTTCTTCCAGCTTTTCTATTAAACGCGTAATGGTACTGGGCGTTAGCTGCAGCTCATTTGATAATGTTCCAGGCTGTATACCCGGTTCTGAAAGTACCGTCATCAGTAAATACGCATGGCTGGGGGAAAGGTCAACCCTTTTCCAGCTTTCCACAGCAAGCTTTTCTATCTTCCTGGCCAAAGCATTGGCCGAAAAATATATACAACTGCAAAATCTGCTTTCTGAGGTTTTCATTTCAGTGGCAAATATAAAATAATTTTATTTGTATATACAAATATATTTTATTTTTTAACTTCCCAAAAAATTATTCATGCGATACATCCTGATGTTTCTTACGTTGATGGTTGGAGCCATCATACCCGTACAGGCAGTTTTAAATACAAGGCTTGGCAGGCAGATTGGCGGTCCGTTAATGGGTTCACTAATGAGCTTCACCGTTGGTATCGTTTGTTTATTTGTGCTGAATATTGGGTTAAACCCTTCTGCTGTTTTGCAGCTAAAGCCTGCAACAGTAACGCCCTGGTATTTATGGCTTGGCGGATTTCTCGGGGCTATCTTCGTGGGCTACATCACCTGGGTAAACCAGCAACAGGGTGTAGCACTAACTTTTGCACTGGTGGTTAGCGGACAAATCTTCGTTTCCCTGGTAATAGACCATTTTGGCTTATTGGGTTCAGAAGTAAGAACAATAACTTTGGAAAAATTATTGGGCGCAGGCTTTATTATTGCCGGCCTTTTACTAATTAAGAAATAGTGCGAACTGAATGTTTAAAAATTATGAGTAATCCCAACTTACATACAGAAAAATCAGAGCTAACTGCGGTAGAGAAGGAATTTGAGAATACCATCCGTCCGCAGGAACTGGACGATTTTTCCGGCCAACCGCAACTGGTTGAAAACCTCGTTATATTTATTAAAGCAGCGAAGATCCGGGGCGAAGCGCTTGACCATGTATTGTTTCATGGTCCACCGGGTTTGGGCAAGACAACACTTAGCAGAATTGTTGCAAATGAGCTGGGTGTAAGCATTAAGGAAACCAGCGGACCCGTTATTGAAAAGCCCGGAGACCTTGCCGGCCTGCTCACCAATCTGCAGCCCAACGATGTTTTATTTATTGATGAAATTCACCGCCTGAGTACGGTTGTAGAAGAATATTTATACGCGGCAATGGAAGATTACCGTATCGATATAATGATTGATAGTGGCCCAAATGCACGCAGCATACAGATCAATCTCAATCCATTTACATTGATAGGTGCCACAACAAGAAGCGGCTTATTAACTGCACCATTGCTTTCAAGGTTCGGCATTAAATCAAGGCTGGAATATTACAATTCCGAAGTGCTCAAGAAAATTATTGAACGCAGTGCAGGCATTTTAAACACTACTATCAGCAGCGACGCGGCTGGAGAAATTTCAAGACGCAGCCGGGGTACACCGCGTATTGCCAATGGCCTGCTAAGGCGTGTAAGAGATTTTGCACAGGTACTCAACGATGGCTCCATAGATATTGGTATTACCCAACATGCACTTAAGGCATTAAATGTTGACGAACATGGGCTGGATGAAATGGACAACCGTATTCTGCTAACCATCATAGAAAAATTTAAGGGCGGCCCGGTGGGTTTAACCACCATCGCAACGGCAGTGGGCGAAGAAGCCGGCACTATTGAAGAAGTGTACGAGCCATTCCTTATACAGGAGGGTTTTTTGCAACGCACACCAAGAGGAAGAGAAGCCACGTTAAAGGCATACAACCACCTTGGGCGGCAGGTACCAAATACAGGCACGCAGCCGGGTTTATTTTCATAACCCCGTATTTTAAATACATTTTTTGGGCCAGTCATTGGTTCTTTGTGCAGCTTTGGTTGCGTCGCACTCTTGTACTGTTGAACACAAATGAACAATGAACAATAAACAATGAACAGTGAACGCCTCGTTGCCTATTCCCTCCTTGCCTCCTTGCCTTGTTGCCTTGTCGCCTGTTGTTCAGAAAGTACAAGAGTGCGACGCAAGGGACGATGCATAGAGAATAAAAGCCGGGTACCAAAACTGTATTTTTTAAATATTGCTTTTTATTATGCCCAGGCTGTTTATCTCCAGCTGTTTTTCGCTTTGGAGGAAATTTAAAACAACCCATACTTTTTCTTTTTGAATACCCTGCAAATGAGTCAGGAGGTCTTTTGCGGGAATACCCTGGTGGCTAATATGGTTAAAGATGCGGTCCTGTATTTTTTTAAATTCATGTGGACTAAGAGAGATATTTTTTTTAGCAAGGCAAACATCGCAAATGCCACATTTTTTAATTTTAGTTTCGCCAAAATAGTGGGAGATATAGTGGCTGCGACATTGTTTTGTATGGTTGATAAAACGAAGCATGGCCTCGATTCTTAACTCGTATTGCTGCTTGCGGTGCAGGTAGTTTTCGTGATTGATGGTAAGGAATTGGGCGGATGCACGGTTGGTTAAAAAATGGATTTGCGGCGTTTCTTTTTGTGGTAAATATTCAATGATGTGCAACGCATTTAATTGTTGCAGATCAGCTTTTACACTGTCGTGAGAAAGTCCGGCGAGTTTGGCAACCTGCTTTTCGTGAACGGATACACGGTTGTCGAAAATGCCCTGGTAGGTACGCAAAAGACATTTCATAACAGGCTCGAGCATAGGGTGTGTCTGTTCAAAATCTGCCAGCAGTTCTTTCGGTGTTGTAAACTTTACCTGTGCAGGAAGAAAAATATTTTCGTTAAAAGAAAGGTGGCCTTCCTGTTCCAAAACTTTTAAAACATTTATTACAAGCAGCGCATCGAGATGAAAGTTTTTTACAAACTCATTGAGGTCGAAATCGTAATAAATATTTTCTCCCAGGCCAACGGGTATTTGCAGATAATCGGCGAGTGCCTGATAAACTTTTTTTATATCGTACATTACCGGGAAACGCAGATCTGGCAAGCCTTTCAGAATAGTAATATCTTCCTGGTTATAAAGTAAAACTGCGTAAGACCTTTTGCCATCACGGCCTGCACGGCCAGCTTCCTGATAATAACTTTCAATACAATCTGGCGTGTTGTAATGTATCACTGTGCGCACATCGGGTTTATCAATACCCATTCCAAATGCGTTGGTACAAACCATCACCCTTGTGTTATTGCTGATCCATGCTTCCTGCTTTTTGCTGCGCTCTTCCTGCGATAAACCTGCGTGATAATAATCAGCTGATATATGCTGCAAAGACAATAGTTGAGATACTTCTTTTGCAAGCCTTCTGCTTTTACAATAAACAACACTACTGCCGTGTACATGCTGCAAAATATCTATCACTTTATTAATCTTACTGTCAACTTTAAAAACGCTGTAAGAGAGGTTTGGTTTTTCAAAGGAGGCATGAAAAATAGCAGGGTTACTTAATTTTAATTTGTCTACAATATCATCCTGCACCAATGGCGTTGCAGACGCCGTTAAAGCCAACACCGGAATGCCCGGTAACCATCGCCTAAGATTTGCTATACGTAAATAAGGTGGGCGAAAATCGTAGCCCCATTGGGAAATACAATGTGCTTCATCTACTGCAATGAGATTGATATTTAATTCGGGGAGGTAATCTTTAAAAACATTTGTTTCTAAACGTTCAGGAGAGAGATATAAGAATTTAAAGTCGCCATGCATGGCATTCTGCAGTGTATTTTTTACTTCATAAAAATTCATACTGCTGTTAATAGAGGCTGCAGCAATGCCTTTTTTATTCAGGTTTTCTACCTGGTCTTTCATCAAAGCAATGAGCGGAGAAATTACAAGGCATAAACCATCTTGCATCAAAGCAGGCACCTGGAAACAAACCGATTTTCCGCCACCGGTAGGTAGCAAAGCCAATACATCTTTACCATTCAATACAGATTGAATAATTTCTTCCTGCACCGGGCGAAATACATCGTGACCCCAGTATTTTTTTAGTATGTTTTGCGGTGATGGCACTATTGCAAAGATGCAATAAGATTAAGAGAAAAGGAACACGAGTCTTAAGCTGAAAAATGTGCTGAAAGCACAAGCGTGCGACGCAAGGATGCTCATACTTATACAAATGCCGGGAGCAAAAATGTATTTTTAAAATATTATCAAACCACTTTCTTCCAATTCAACCTTACTGAATTTACGGCCAGTACCACATCGCTTAAGCCCATGGCCAAAGCCCCGAATGTTGGGTTTAAAAACCCTAATGCGGCAATAGGAATAGCCATAATATTATATAAAAATGCCCAGAATAAATTTTGTTTGATGGTGATATACGTATGCTTGCCAAGACCAAGTGATAGTGGTAAATTTTTTAAACCGTGATTCATCAGTACAACCTGCGCACTCTGCATGGCAATCTGCGATGCATCGCTTAGAGAAATGCCTACGGTTGCTTTTGCAAGTGCAGGTGCATCATTAATGCCATCACCAACCATTGCTGTGGGCGCTATTGCATTATAGGCCGCAATCTTTTCTAATTTTTGTTCCGGTGTTTGCTCGGCTGAAACTTCATCAATACCGAGTACAGCCGCAACCTGTTCACATTTTTCTTTTCTGTCGCCGCTTAGCAGAATCGTTTTAAAGCCGAGCTGTTTCAGCATGGCCACAACCTGTTTTGCTTCTGGTCTTATTTCATCTGCAACATCAATCCAGCCAAGCAATTCATTGTTCCGGATGATGTACACATTATGCGCACTATCCTGCGTAAATTTTTCTGCTACTTTAAAAGAACCTGCAATAAATTCATTGCCTTCTTTGTCAGTTGCTTTCATGCCCAAACCTTTTATCTCTTCAATTTTGTTCCATCTTATATCGTCTTTTATTTTCCATTCTTTGGCAATGCATTTTGCAATGGGGTGGTTAGAATATCGCTCTAAAGAATATGCGATTTTTTTAAAATCTTCTGCATCAATAGTAGTGTGTAAATCATGAATTTTAAATGCTCCGGTAGTAAGCGTTCCGGTTTTATCAAACACAATTTGTTTAATGTCTTTAAAAACTTCGAGGCTTTTTGCATTCTTAAATAAAACGCCATTCTTTGCAGCGCGGCCAAGGCCAACCGCAATTGCGGCAGGTGTGGCTAAGCCCATGGCGCAGGGACAGGAGATTACCAATACTGCAATGCTTCTTAATAAACTCGCACCAAAACCAATATCAGTAAAAAAATAATTACCAAGTAATGTTAGTACCGCAATACTTACAACAACCGGAACAAATATGGCACTTATCTTATCGGCCATTTGCTGCACTGGTGGTTTTTCTGTTTGGGCTTCTTTTACCATTTTTAAAATATTTCCCATCACGGTATCTTCGCCAACAGCGGTTATGTATGCTTTAATAGTGCCGTTTTCAAGCATGCTGCCGCCAATCAGTTTGTCATTCATCTTCTTTTCAACAGGAACACTTTCGCCGGTAATGATGGCCTCGTTCACACTTGCATCGCCCCATAAAATTTTACAATCCATCGGCACATGCTCGCCACTTTTAATCAGTACCAGGTCGCCTACTTTAAGGCTTGAACTTTCAACCGGAAAAATATGTTCGTTGTGTTCATCATCATAAGCAATCATGTTTGCTGAAGTCTTTTGCGAAACAGCCAGTGTTTTTAATGCGGCCTGTGTTGTTTGCACAGACTTATCCTCGAGCCAATTACCCATAAAAACCAAAGTAATAATTGCGGCAGCTGTTTCGTAAAACATGTATTGTTCTGCCTCGCCAATAAAGGTGCCGTATAGGCTGTAACCAAATGCTGCGGTGGCTCCCAGTGCAATCAGCACATTCATGTTGGGTATACCTTTCAGTAAACTATTTATGGCACTGCGTCCAAAAAAATCCATGCCCACAATAAACACAGGAATCGTTAGTGCAAGCTGCACATAAGGGTTCATCAGCGCCATAATGTGCAGCCCCGGAATCATGGTAATGAGCATGGGTCCTGTAAATATGATGCAGAATAAAAATCTCTGTAAATGATTCTTAAAAAGTTTTTTGTTTTCCTTTTGTTCACCTGCGCCACTCACCACATGATATCCCAGGTTGTCAATTCCTTTTTCTATTTCGGGTTTGGTAATGCTTTCGTTATTGTCAAAACTAACTTCACCGCCAATAAAATTTACTTTTACGTTGCTAAGTCCCTTTTCTTCAAGGTATTTTTCAATACTCAAAGCACAGTTGGTACAACTCATCCCTTCTACTTTCCAGTTCACTTTTTCCATTGAAATATTTTTTATAAGTGCCTTTGTTGGCCCGGCTAAAAATCCTGATTTGGCTTTTGTTGCGTCGCACTCTTGTACGTTTTGTACGCTATTGGGCAACTGGCCGCAGTCCTCCTGCGCCATTTATTGGCAATACATTTATGCATTGCTTATTGAATGCGAAGTTACCGTTGTAATGGGGTTTAGCTTTTTCTAAAAACGGAATATCTTTTTAACGTGGTTGCAATTGCTGCATTTATCTTTTTAACATGGTTGCATTTAAACGGAATTTTTTGCAAAAATGAAGACTTATAAAAGTGTTTGCTGACGCTGGCTCCATAAACAGAACAGGATGAAAATGGAGTTGCCGAATAATGATTTGCTTTACAAGCGTTCCGGCAGTGCGCACAAGAATAAAGCTAAGGACTTCCATCAATCGCTGTAATGCCTAACAGGCTTAAGTTATAGCCGTTCAATACTAAAATTTTACCAGTGTTCTCATAAAGTATTTCTTTCGCTTTAGTCAAGCCGAAGGCTCTATTGAAAAAATGCGAAGCATATTTTTTCGCAGAAGCGAAAGCAGTGCCGTTTAAACAACGATTCCATGCGCCATTAGCATTTCGGGTGTTTCAGCTGAATGGTATCAATATAAAATTCGGCTGACGCATATTCGCCACGGCGGGCATAAAAGCATAGTAAAAGTGCTAGAGCCGGCTTCCCAAAAAAATAAATTAATTTTTACACTTTACAATTTGACAATGGATTTTAAAAAACCTTTTTACAATTTGATTGTTAATGGTACCATTCATAGCATTATTTGCCCCGCTGGTATATTACCGGTTACTGCTGTTGTAATGCCCGGGCAATTTTGCACACCAATAGAAAAATACAAATTGAAATGAAGAAACTGCTTTTACCGTTACGAATTAAGCATATTGGCCTACCCGGTTTTACAGCAATGCTTTTCCACCGACTATTTTCTTTTATTCACCTTCAATTTTCTCTATAACACCTATTGTCTCTTTTATTCATTTTGCAGCCAGTGTAGTTTTGGTGCATCAAAATTAAAATATATGAAACTGAAGATTTTACCACTATTAAGTTTGTTGTTTTTTTGTGCGTTTGCTGTTAACGCACAAAACATTAAGGGTCTTGTTAAGGACATGGAAGGAAAAAATATTGCAGGCGCAAATGTTTCTTTACTAAATTCAAAAGACTCTTTAATAATAAAATTAGCCGTTACTAACCGCGAAGGAAAATACCAATTCAGCAACCTGAAAGAGGGCAGCTATCTAACCAGCGTATCGTATGTTGGTTATGCAGTAAAAATGTCGAAAGTTTTTGAAGTGCAGGGGAACGGCGATATAGATGCAGATGAAATTGCACTGAGTAAACTGAGTAATGAACTTAAAAATGTTACCGTTACTGCAAAAAAACCTCTGATTGAAGTGCGTGCCGACAAAACCATTTTGAATGTAGAAAACAGTATTAATGCTGTCGGCAACGATGCGCTGGAGCTCTTGCGCAAATCTCCGGGCGTTTTGGTAGATAAAGATGATAACCTTAGCCTTGCGGGCAAGAATGGCGTGCAGGTTTACATTGATGGAAAACCTTCGCCGTTGTCTGGCACGGACCTGGCCAGCTATTTAAAATCCTTACAGTCAGCACAAATTGAAGCAATTGAGATTATTAGCAACCCCTCAGCAAAATATGAGGCTGCGGGTAATGCGGGCATCATCAACATTCGGTTAAAAAAGAACAAAACTTTTGGAACAAACGGTTCTGTTAATGCAGGTTATAATATAGGCGTGTATCCCAAGTACAATGCTGGTTTATCCCTCAACCACCGCAATAAAAAAATAAATCTGTTTGGTAACTTCAATTACAACGACAGTAAAAACGAAAACTACATAAACTTTTACCGTATACAATTAGATACTTTATTTAACCAGCGTTCTTTAATGAACATGAATAATAAAAGCGTTGGTTTTAAGGCAGGTGCAGATTATTTTGCAAACAGGCGCAGCACGATAGGTGTAATGGTGAATGGTAATATTGCAGACAATACCAACGCAAATAAAGGTATTACCCCAATATCATACATACCAACCGGTATTGTAGACCGTGTGCTTGTTGCAGAAAACAGCAGTTCCAGCAAACGCGATAACCTTAATTTTAATCTCAACTACCGTTATGCAGATACATCTGGGCGCGAATTGAATATGGACGGTGATTATGGTTACTTTAAAATAAAGAGCGACCAGTACCAGCCAAATTTTTATTACAACCCATCGCAAACAACACTACTCGATCAGTATGTTTACAATATGCTAGCGCCCACCAATATTGATATATATTCTTTTAAAACTGACTATGAGCAAAATTATAAAAAAGGCCGTTTAGGTATTGGTGGCAAAACATCTTATGTAAAAACCAATAACGATTTTCAGCGGTACAATGTGTACAACACAGGCAAGGTAAAAGACACTTTGCGCAGTAATATTTTTGACTATAAAGAGAATATCAATGCGCTGTATGTAAATTATAACAGGCAGTTTAAAGGTATTATGATACAGGCCGGGTTGCGTGCAGAAAACACAAATTCCGAAGGCCGTTCAACAGGTTTAAAATGGAATGGCTCAACGTATATAGGTTACGATTCTTTGTTTAAAAGAAATTATACTGACTTGTTTCCAAGTGCTGCAATTACATTCAATAAAAACCCGATGAACCAGTGGAGTGTAAGCTATAGCAGGAGAATTGACCGCCCTGCTTACCAGGATCTTAACCCCTTTGAATTTAAACTGGATGAATATACTTTTCAAAAAGGTAATACAGAATTAAGGCCGCAGTATACCAACAGTATCGCTGTAACCAATACCTATAAATACAAGCTTACTACAACGGTTAATTACAGCCATGTAAATGATGTGTTTAGCCAGTTGATAGATACCACAGAAAAATCAAAATCATTTATCACTAAGAAAAATCTTGCCAAGCAGGATATTGTGAGCCTCAACATCAGCATGCCTTTCCAGTATAAATGGTATGGCGTGTATGCAAACATAAATACCTATTATACACACTACAATGCAGATTTTGGCGAAGGCCGCAAAATAAATTTAGATGCTTATGCGGTAAATGTTTACGCGCAGCAAACATTTAAACTGGGCAAAACAACTACAGCCGAATTGAGTGGTTTTTATGCATCGCCCTCTATTTGGCAGGGTACGTTTAAAAGCGCCCAAATATGGAGCCTTGATGCGGGCCTGCAGCAGTCTGTGTTAAAAGGAAAGGCAACTGTAAAAGCAAGCGTTACAGATATTTTTAAAACATTGCATTGGCAGGGTACCAGCAATTTCGCAGGGCAATATCTGCGGGCAAGTGGTGGTTTTGAAAGCCGCCAGTTCCGCCTTAATTTTACTTATAGGTTTGGAAGCAACCAGGTTAAAGCAGCCCGCCAGCGCAGCACGTCGGCCGATGATGAAAGCAAACGTGTGGGGAGCCAGGGTGGAGGAATAGGGGGTAACTAAAAGTTGGTTTTGGTGATGAATACGGGCTCGGGGAATTTTTCTCCGGGCCATTTTATTCTATGGTTTTTGGCCAGGCCGTAACAGGTTGTTCGGCGTTCCCTGCGCCTAAGCGGATGATTTTTTTTATTTGATTACTGTGCAAGGACAAATTATAAAATTCGCACATCGCAGTTTAATACACAAGGTTAACGAAGTTCTGATCTTTGGGGTTTGTGATACACGAGTATCTTTTAAACGCTGTTGCAGTTGAACAGATTGCTTTTTTGACACTTTTGCAGTTGCATCTTGGTTGATTCAAAATGATGCGCTTAAAAAATTATTGTATCCGCTGCCTGTATTACAAAGCCTGCATAAATGGATTTGCTGCATAATAATCTGCTGCACAAGAGTGCGACGCAACAGGGATGCCATAGAAAATAATTGCTTGGCTAAAAAAATAAATTTATCGCCTGATAGAAATTACAACGTGCGGGTATTTGAGTAGCAGGTCGCTATTTAAGCGTGAGTGCAAGTTCGGTTAGAGAGGCTTCTTCCAGCACGGTTCTTACTGGTATAGTCTGTATGTAAGACCATTTTATTAACCGGATAAACCCCTCTGCTATTTCTATGCCGGTAATTGTGCCGTCTTCAAAACAACAGCAGCCTGAATTAAAATACGACGGGTTCATGTTTCTGAAAGAATGGTTAACAAAATCGTATGCTCTCTTGCGCCGCGGAATTTCTGTTTCAATTTTTGCACTAGTTTCCTGGTCTTTTTTTTCGCGGGCTTCTTCCAGATTAAGGTACAATCTTTCGAGATGGGTAAGCGACTTAAAAACCGGCTGATGGGTGTGGCCGGTTATAAGTATGGTGCCTGACTGCTTTTTAGCCCATTCGTACATCATGCCATTATGTATTGATTTTAGCTGGTCGTTTGTAGAAGGCGTGTTGGTGTTTATTTCGAGCAGGGATTGTAACGGCCCCCATATATAGCTCACAAACCACTTGCTGAAAGCATTGCCGTCGCTTTGGGCATCGCCCTGGTGGCCGTGGGTGCAGAATACATCGATGGTCTCTTTTTCAAGTTGCACCCGTAACACAATTGCTTCGAATATTTTAAGTGGTGTGTTGAATACATTTTTGATGATAACAGGTGCCAGTAACGGATCATTTTTCCAAAAAAGATCGTGGTTGCCGATGATCTTGCAATAGGTATTGCGGGCAATGAACTGTTTTTCTGCCTCAAAAGTTTCCCTGTTGTGCTTTATTACGGAGGCAATCGTATTCTCCCAAAGCTCTTCGCTGTCTCCAAGGTTTACAAAATAGAAATTACGGCTGTTGTAAAAATTGAGTGCTGCCAGGTAATTTGCTTCAGCCAAAGCAAAATCATCTGAACCGTCTCTTGCCCCTTTATGCTGGTCGCTGAAAATGATGATGGATTGTTTGGCAGCGTCAACATAAAACATGCTGCCACTTTTTTGGTCTGGGAGATCTACCGATTGTTGGTAAAGTTTAGATAAGGCCGCATTCACTTTTTGCTGGTTTGGAGCGGAAGAATACCGGTCAGCCATCCACGTTACCGGTTTTGTAAGCAGGAATTTGAGAATACGTTTAACTAGATTCATCACTTCGCTTTATATTTCTTGCATGCGATTAACTTTAGAGGAATTCTGTCACAATTTACCGTTTCCTGAATGAGGCAGTCAAACATTTTTAAAACAGTTCTGCACTCCAGGTTCTCGTAAATACCTGATCACAAGGTAACAGGTTTATACCCTCTTTATCTTCTAGATTACCAGAAGCGGTTACACTGTCTGCAATGCCACACCATGGTTCTATGCAAACAAAGTCTGCGTCTTTCGCATTCCAGATACCCATATAAGGGAAGCCTTCGAAACTTAATTTTAAACCATGGCTTGTTTTGCTGCTAATTATAGAGATATCTGTTGATTTTAGCTCCTTAAACACCACTGCGTCATTATAAAACAATGATTTTGTTAAGCCCAGCCTATCTGTATTTTCCAGTAGGGGTGTGGTAAAATTTTCAATCAGACCATCGGCTGAAAGGGGGTGTCGGCCCTTGTTTTCAACATTGCCAAATTGTAGATAATAATCCTCAAAGTTGGTTTCTGCTGCTATTGGAATTTTAAAAGCAGGGTGGGCGCCAACAGAAAACAGCATGGTTTCAAGCCCGGTATTTTCTACTATATAAGTTACACTTAGTTTATTTTTATTCAGGGAATAGCGTAGCGAGAAGTTAAATTCAAACGGATATTTCGCAAGTGTTTCTTCGTTACTGCTTAATGTAAAAGTTACGGTATCTTCCCCTTGAGCGGTAACAATAAATTCCATATCTCTTGCAAAACCATGACGTGGCAATTGGTAAATATTTCCTTTGTGCTGGTAACTGTTATTTTTTAATCCACCAACGATGGGGAACAGCACGGGGCTTTTCTTTGCCCAATAAGCTGCATCGCCGCTCCACAGGTATTCTATTCCAAAAGCTTTATTTATAATGCTCTGGAGTTCGGCTCCTTTAGAGGCAATGGCAATGCTGAGTTCATTGTTGTAAATGGTATAGATCATTTGATAATAGTGAATGGTGAATGGTCAATGGTCAATGGTGAATTAATTCATTGGATTGTATGCTTCATTTTTTATTGATCATTTCTTAGTCTTCACTGGCTGTTAAAAGCTTATAGAAGTTATGCTGTACAAGTGTCCGCCTGAAGCTTAAGGAACGATTAGTAACCAATCCATTGGCGGGCCCAAAAATCAGTGCGATTCATCTCTTATCACTTCGTCCTGGGCATTGGCAACAATTATGGCGCTCATTTTACGCATTGGGTTTTTGTGCATATCTGCATGGCCGGTGCGCATTTTAATAATATCTGCGGCTGTGTACATCGCTTCAAGCAGTGAACTGGGGTCAGCAATACCCTTGCCCGCAATATCGAAAGCCGTTCCATGATCGGGGCTGGTTCTTACTACGGGCAAGCCGGCGGTATAATTTACTCCTTCGCCCCAGGCAAGCGATTTAAAAGGTATTAGCCCCTGGTCGTGATACATTGCCAGTACCGCGTCGAATTTTTGGTGGTAGCCGCGTGCAAAAAAGGCATCGGCACTAAATGGCCCAACTGCCAGAATGTTTTGTTGTTTAGCTTCTTTTATGGCCGGTTTTATAATAGTTTCTTCTTCGGTTCCTGTTAATCCTTCGTCGCCGGCGTGGGGGTTTAAACCCAGTACGGCAATCTTTGGTTTATCTATTCCAAAATCTTTCTGCAGGCTGGCATGTAGAATTTTTAGTTTACTTAAAATGGCCGCTTTTGTAATTTGTTGTGCAATACCACCTACCGGAACATGTTCTGTAACCAGCGCTACACGCATATTGGAGGCTGTTAGCAGCATTAATACATCGGGCACTTCAAAAAAGGCTTTTAGATAAGGCGTATGACCGCTGTAATTAAAGGCCTCGCTCTGAATATTTTTTTTGTGTATTGGTGCCGTTACCAGGGCCTGTATCTGACCATCTTTTAGTGCCTGAGTGGCTTGCTGAAGCGAGATAAGTGCATACTTGCCACCAGTTTCATTCAGCTGGCCGGGCATTATCTGCACTTCCTCTTCCCAACAATTAAACAGGTTCACCTGTTTTGGACTCAACCTGTTAAGATCTTTAATAGACTGGTAAACAAAATTTATGTTGGGCAGCACTTTACGGTAAAAATTGATGCTTTTGATGCTGGCAAACACAACAGGCGTACACATATCGGTAATACGTGTATCCGAAAGGCTTTTAATAATCAGTTCAAGGCCAATACCGTTAATATCGCCGCAGCTAAAACCAACTGCCGGCTTTTGCAATACAGGGGTCATTTATAAAAATTTATTCGTAAAAATAGGGATAATGAATTTAGCGTGCGATATTCAATAAAAATGGTGCTACGGCGAGCCAAAATGATTGAGATGTACAAGCTGTATTTCTTTTTTTTGGCCAGGCCAGGGAATGGCTATTGAGCTTTCGTTGCGTCGCACACTTGTACTTTGATTCTATATGCAGCATATTCGTTCCGCGAAACTCCTTTTTTGCGACAAACTAGCCCAATAATCCTCAGATTTTCAGATTGTTTAAACCTATTATAAGGGTTCTCAATAAATCGAAAACAAGGCGGTATAAACTTTAAGGTTTAAAAATCTTTATTATTACATTTGCTCGACTTTCATTTTAATAAAAACCAAAAAAGTATGAATACTGTTATTGTTCCTACAGATTTTTCGGAAGCCTCGTTAAATGCCGCCCGTTATGCCGTTAAACTTATAACCGGGTTGGATGGTGTTGAAATGATTTTGTATCACACTTACGAAAACAACCTTGAGGTAGAAAATATCTATGAAAATTTAGAAAGAATTAAAGGCGAGCTCCAAGCCGGCAACGACATAAAAATTAGTACCCTGGCAGATGAGGGGGATTTTGTTACCGAGCTCGATAAGCTTGCTAGGCATCTTCAGGCAGATCTAATTGTTATGGGTATTGGAGACAGGCCTGTTATGGCCCAGGCAATAATGGGAAACAATACTTTAAAAATGACAGAAACAAAATTCTGCCCGATATTGGTTATACATCCAGATTGTGAATTCAGGGAGATTAAGAACGTATTACTTGCAACAGATCTTAAAAACGTAATAAGTACAACACCTTCCGGGCCAATTAAAAAAATACTAAGAACCTTTCATCCAAACCTTCACGTAATCAATGTTAATACAGAGCACTATGTTGCCCTTACCGAAGAGCATGAAGCGGAGCGGCAAAGCCTGAAAGAAATGTTTTCAGAGTTTAACCCGGAATTTTATTTTTTACGCCTGTACGATGTTGATGAAGCTATTAACCAGTTTGCAAGTGATAAAAATATCGACCTGATTATAGCTATTCACAAAGAACACTCGGCAGTATATCGTTTTTTCAAAACAAGCCATATAAAAAATCTTGCCTATCAAAGTACAGTGCCGCTGCTTACAATACATGAGTAAAAAATGATCTTCATCTCATTAAGATAAAAAATCCCTGCGTTGCAAGACACGGGGATTTTTGTTTTTTCATTCTTGCGCTGTTGCCCTTGTCGCAATGCAGGTTAAAAAATAAATTACTTTTACGCATCATGCAATACACGCTAAAAAAATCACTCGGTCAGCATTTTTTAAAAGACGAGAACATTTGCCGCCATATTGCGGAAATAATACAAACAAGTGTTTACGATAGCGGTATAAGCCAATTGGCAGAAGTAGGGCCTGGTGCAGGGGCGCTTACAAAATACCTTTTAAAAATGCCAGGAATCGACTTTAAGGCAATTGAACTGGATAAAGAAAAGGTCGATTTTTTGGAGGCAACTTTAGCGGGCATAAAAGGTAAGGTTATCCTCGGGGATTTTTTGCAATGCGCCCAACCTTTTACCGCCGGGTTCATATTGGTTGGTAATTTTCCTTATAATATTTCTACCCAAATAGTTTTTAAAGTGCTCGATTGGAAGGAGCAGGTGCCGGTAATGATCGGTATGTTCCAGAAAGAAGTAGGGCAACGCATAGCCAGCAATCCGGGTTCAAAAGTATATGGCATACTAAGCGTACTGGTAAAGGCTTATTACGATGTAGAATATCTTTTCGATGTGCCTCCGGAGGCATTCACACCACCACCAAAAGTAATGAGCGGCGTAATAAAACTTACCCGTAAAAAGGAGCAGCTGCCTTTAAAAAGTGACAGAAGTTTTTTTGTGCTGGTTAAAACAGCTTTTAACCAACGTAGGAAAATGTTGCGAAATGGCGTAAAGAGTTTATTTGATGAAGAAACACTAAAAGAAAATATTTTCAATAAGCGGGCAGAACAGCTTAGCATTCAGGACTTTGCGGCATTGACTTTTAGAATGAAATAGTTTGAAAATAGTGACCCTATTTTCTAATTGCTAACATAACCGATGATTTATAAGATCAATCAAATTTTCTATGATTAAAAAAGTGCTTGTTACAGCTAAAGTGCACGATTACCTGCTGGAGAAGTTACAAGCCAGCGGTTATGAAGTAAGTTTTCTACCGGCCATAACATACGAAGAGATGTTGACTGCCATAAACGATACGTACGGACTAATTGTAACAACAAGACTAAAAATTGATAAGGCGGTAATTGACAATGCGCCCAATCTAAAATGGATAGGCCGTCTCGGCAGTGGTATGGAGTTAATCGATGTGCCTTATGCAGAAAGCAAAGGCATCAAATGCGTAAGCAGCCCCGAAGGCAACAGAAATGCTGTGGCAGAACATTTACTGGGAATGCTTTTATGCCTGATGAATAAAATAACCAGCAGCTGCAGCGAAGTAAAAGAAGGAAAATGGATACGCGACGCCAATCGCGGCACAGAACTTAGTGGAAAAACGGTGGGCATTATTGGTTTTGGAAATACCGGTTCGGCCTTTGCAAAGCTGCTTCAATCGTTTGATGTTACCATAATGGCAAACGATAAATACAAATTTGATTTTGCCAGAGATTATATACGCGAAGCTGGTGTGGAGCAAATAGCCCGTTATGGCCAAGTAGTAAGCCTGCACCTGCCTTTAACAGAAGAAACTTTTCATTTTGCAAACGATGTTTTTTTTAACGCACTGCAAATGACCCCCTTTTTTTTAACAACCTGCCGGGGTAAGGTTACAGATACGGGCGCATTAATTCGGGCTTTGCAAAATGGAAAAATAAGCGGTGCTGGCTTAGATGTGCTCGAAAATGAAAAACTGGAAACTTATTCCGCAGTTGAAAAGCAGCAGTTAGACTGGCTTTGCAGTCAACCCAATGTTATTATTACCCCACATATAGCTGGCTACAGTCACGAGGCTTTTTATAAAATGAGCAAGGTTGTGCTGGAAAAATTAGGCATCATTTAATGGTGATTTTAAATACCAGCTTCGGTTTTTTATAGCATCGCCTGTTGCGTCGCAATCACTTCGTCCGCAGTAATACTATTTAGCCTGGGCGTTCACTATATCATACAGGCTTTTATGTGGGTTACATTTAAAGCGGTTATGCAACCAGTGAAACGCAGCCCCATAAAGCGATACAGTGCAAGAGTTCCGGCCGTGGCGCATATGCGTCAAGTTAATTTTTGATAAAAATCGCTGAAAGTTTTTACCGGTAATGGTTTTAGGTTGTATTGCAATAAGGATTTGGTAATAGGGTTTAAATATAAATGCGTTGCCGAATAATCTTCGCTTTCATTTGCAAGGAAAAAAAGCAACTGAGTCCTGAAAGTCGAATAGAGAACCAAAAGTACAAGAGTGCGACGCAACGGAAACTCAATAGTAGCAATGCTGTTGGGTCAATAAATGTTTTCCTTTGCTTGATGCATATGCGCCGTGGTGGGAAGTAAAGCTGAACAAAGAACCAATGCCTGGGTCCAAATTTTTAAAAAAGTCTATTACCTGTAATGGCAAAACAACTGGCAAATGGATGAAAATTTACCTAATTGGCATTTGTAAATGGAAATTCTTTAATTTTACCGCCAAGCAACGCTTCAGCAAGTCTGGGGCGTTGTTATTTTTTTTGTTAGTACTTAAAACAAATGGTATGAGTGAAGTAATGTATGTTTCGAAAGAGGCTTTCGAAAAAATGAAGCAGGAACTGCACCACATGAAATCGGTAGAAAGGCCAGCTGCCAGCCGGGCAATTGCAGAAGCGCGTGAAAAAGGCGACCTAAAAGAAAATGCAGAATACGATGCCGCAAAAGAAGCACAGGGCATACTGGAAGCGAAAATGAAATTGCTTGAAACGCAGGTGGCATCGGCACGAATTGTAGACCCTAACGAAATTGACCTGGGTAAAGTTTCTGTAATGGCAAAAGTTACCATAACCAATATGGCCAGCAAAAAAACCGTTACCTACCAGATAGTTGGCGAAAAAGAAGCCGATCTTAAGACTGGTAAAATTTCTGTTGGTTCGCCTATTGGTAAAGGATTACTTGGTAAAGCAAGGGGCGAAATTGCTGAGATACAGGCACCAAATGGTACCCTTAAATTTAAGGTGGAAGATATTGGTATATAAAAGCGTTTTTTGCTGCTACATCAGAAATTTGTCCTGCAGTATTTTGCAGGACTTTTTTTATTTTACCAACGTGCAGCAATTGAGATATTAACATTCAAAAATTTGTAATGACGATCTTTTCAAAAATAATATTGGGAGAAATTCCTTCGTACAAAATTGCGGAGAATGACAAGTTCTTTGCATTTCTGGATATTTTCCCAATGGTTAAAGGGCACGTTTTGGTAATACCCAAAACGGAAGTAGATAAATTTTTTGATTTGCCGGATGAATGTCTTGCTGAAATGCTTGCATTTGCAAAACCCATTGCCAAAGCCATTGAAAAAGCATTCGCCTGCAACCGTTGCGGGCTGGAGGTTATAGGGCTTGATGTACCTCATGCACATATGCACCTGCTACCTATAAACTCAGCTGACGATTTGAATTTTACACGAAAAAAATTAAAGCTAAATGCAGGCGAACTTAAAGAAATACAGGAAAAGATATTAGCTGCGCTTTGTAGTTGATTTGCCTGGTAACTACTTTTTTATCCGGTCTGCATTTTTTGCAAGAAAATCATCCCAGCCTTTAAATCCTTTTGTAGCAGATGCCAGTGCCGAAGTTGACTGATAGTGGTGGCAGAGTGCGACCGCCAGGGCATCGGTGGCATCAAAGTATTGGGGTTTTTCTTCAATATTTAAAACACGCTGCAGCATTTTCCAAACCTGTTCTTTAGCGGCATTGCCATTACCCGTAATAGACTGTTTTACTTTTTTTGGAGAATATTCTGTAACAAGTATTTTGTGTTGCATAGCTGCGGCAATGGCTACGCCCTGCGCTCTCCCTAGCTTTAGCATACTTTGTACATTCTTGCCGAAGAAAGGTGCTTCAATAGCGAATGTTTGGGGTTTATGTTCGGCAATCAGTACATTCACTTTTGTGTGTATCATTTCAAGGCGTTCATAAATATCTTTTACGCTGCCCAGCTTAAGTACATCCATTGTTAATACTTTAATGGTATTGCCATTTACTTCAATAATTGCATAACCCATTACCACTGTGCCCGGGTCAATACCAAGAATAACGTTTTTGCCTTTTATTAGAGCCATTTAATTATGAAGTAAAATATTACCGGCAAATGTAATTTACCTGTGCAGTATGTAAGCGGTTTTTTATTATTTGTTGGGCTTTACAAAATGAGAGGCCGCTTTATTATTTAAGATGCAATGCAGCTATACATTAATGCTAAATGATATTTTTTGGGATTAATTATTTCTAACGCAGCATTACATTAAATCTCATTTTATTTGACCGCCAGTGCAAGTCTTACGGAACGCCATTGTTGCCTGTCGCCCTTAATATTGTAAGTGAGTGAGTTTTTAAACGCGGAACTTGCCAAACCTTCAATTGTGCCAACGGCGACACCTGCTGCGAAACCGACAAATGCAACCCTACTTGGATAATCAGAAAAATTGGATGTCATAAAACCTATGAATAATGGAACGTTTAAAGCTATTCCAAACATAATATTATTTGCCACACTATGCTTTGTTTTTATATAGGCTATATTCTGGATTGCTATTCCATCTGTCGACAATCCTTTTTTGAGAACAAGCGTTGAATCGTTGCAATTGCTTTGATCAAGCCTACCTCTTGCAATCTTATGCCCGTTGGCATTATACACCCTTATAAAACTTTGTGCATTTGCAATTGCGCTCATTGTAATTAACATACAGAGCAATGAATATTTCTTTGTCATTATATTGGGTTTTTGATTTGATATTTATTTAAACCGGTGCATAGCAATTTACATTTATATATTTTTTCTAAGGTGAATGTTAGCCCTTGCTGTGAAGTTCCTCAACAAACCATTGTCTTCAAAAGGGCTGCGCAATGAACGGGACGTACAAGAGTGCGACGCAAGTAAAGCCTTATTCATATTCTTCAGTTGGGTACATAAAAATATTCATTCCGGTACACAGTTTTTATCAAACTCTTTTCTTACTTTTTTTGTGTTTTTAACCCAGCTCTATTACTACTATTAAGCCCCTGTTGCGTCGCACTCTTGTACTTTCTTTTCTCTCTTCAGCAACTGCCTAAATTTATCTGAAGCGCCTGCTACCCCTTAAGTAAATAGTTTCATAAAATTTAACTGTATTCAATTTCAAGTATGGCAGACTTTTCCTGTTCCCATTGATGAATGTATTTTGCCCATTTTTTTTTAATTATGGAAAAAGTTTCTTCATCATATTTATATTCAAATTTTTGGTATTTTTTTTCCTTTTGTGCTTGTATCAGCAGCTGCTGATGCACAGTTGAAAAACTGGTAATATTTAATGAGCTATATATTTCTTTTAAAACGTTTAGAGGTTTGTTTTCCAGTTCTTCATACTTTATTTCAACAAGGTTTTGTGCTGGTATTAATCCCTTATCTTTTTCATACTGGTCAACCATATTGCTGTATGCGTTGAAAATTATTTCTTCCGTTTGCTTTGCTGAAATGTTTTGCAGGCATAATTTTTTAATTGCTCTGTTCCATAAATTACGGGTTGAGTAAAACACATTGTAAGGGTTGCGGCTGATATAAATAAACTTTGCATCGGGAAACATTTTAAGAATGTATTTTATCCGCTCCGTGTTTGGCGGGCTTTTTAATACAAGCTGCCTTCCTTTATTTTTATAGGTTGCCAGTTTTAATACCGATTCATATTCCTTGCTCCAGTGTTTAAAATATTCCTGGTCTAAACATTCCTTGGCGCAAGCGGGCCACTTATTCCAGCATAACGGAAAAATAAACTTCCAATAATCTGTATAGGCTGAACCTTTATTGATAAGAAACCTTTCTTCTTCGGCAGGTTCGGAAAGAGATATAACTGAATTGTTGAAAAATGGTGTTTTGATATTAAGCCTGTTAATAATCAATTGCAGAAGGGATTGCAGCCACCTGCCAAATAATAAACTGGTGTTTGGGCATATAATATCATAGTGCGTAATAAAACCGAAACGGTTATCGCCTGCCATTAATTTGTGCAGGTAAGTGGTGCCGCTACGGTAATGGCCAAGAATAAAAATTGGTGGCTTTGTTATGGCAGTGCTATTGATTTTATTTTTATAAAAGAGGTTTTGTAAAAGTGCACCTGGCAGAACCAGTATCATTTTTGTATAATACACAACCAGCAGTAGTGCCCCCCTTGCAGAGATACCGCCACTTGAAAGAACTCTTTTGGTAAGTTCTATAAGTGGCATATTAGCAGTAGTTGAGCTAAGTTTCATTTTGTTGATTTATTACCTGTGCATTGTTTGCATAATATCGGCAACTTTTTAGGGTTCCGCCCTGCTGAGCAATATTCATTAAGTACAAGAGTGCGACCATCGCCTTGGGCGGGGCAAGCTGCAAGAGGCGATGCTATGAAATAACAGTGCCTGACTCATAAAATTATTTCTATTAATCTTGCTTTATGCCGTTCATTATCGCTGCTACATCCTGTGCTTCTTTGTACTTTTCTCTTGAGAAATGATCGAATGCGGCTTTCTTTTTAAACTTGTATAACTCGTTATAATTTGTTTTTCCAGTGATCTGTTCGAGGCTGTGATAATACCCGCCGCTTACCAAAAAATAGGTTGGCACATTATTTTCAGGCACTGCAGTAACTTTGTACCTGAAGAACACAAAATCATCGCCTGTAAGATGGGTGTATGTTTTATCACTGTTAAGCAAAGTGGTGCTTTGATCTGTACTGTCAGATTTAATGGCTTCTTCAGGTTCAACAACAGTTGTTGTAAAATATTCGTCTGCACTGTAATCGATGCCTGCAAAATCAATGTCCCAAAAACGGTAAGCAGTTTCAAGTTTTATTTCAATTTTTTCGCCCGGAATATTTTGGGTGTTTAGCTCCATAATCATATCGCGGCTTGCTGTATTGCCAATAAGCGGGAAGTAATCGATGAATTTCCAACCTTCTTTTGTTTTTATATAAACCATTAAAGGCTGTGCCTGATCTGTTTGCCATTTTTCCAATTCTTTAGGATCTGCTTTTTCCTGTTTATCTTTCCATTTCTCAAAATTATCGCCAAACAGATTGAGGAATTCTTTATGCAGGAGCCCGCCCCAATAAGTGTTGCGTGCATGTATGATAAGTTTTGCATTGGTGGTGCCTTCAGGTTTATCAAAGCCGAGTATAACATCGCTAAAACCATTTTCATTTGCGGCATTATTGAATGAATAATATTTGTTATCGGTTGCCTTTAAAGTTGCTATGATATCATCTTTACCGTTTGTTGTAGCGGTTGCGGGTAAATGGGTTACTCCATAGGGAATTATATTTCCATGCCTGTCTGGCAATACGTTGGTTCCTTTCAAATGGTTAACCTGCAATAGTTCAACTTTATTGATGAACTGTTCTTCATTTTTTCCGTTGGCTATTTTAAAAGAAATATTTTTTGCGTCAGGAGCAATAGTATTAAGCGGCAGATAATCCATTCGCTCCAGCGAAGCGTATACGGCGCCGCTGTAAAGGCCGCTTGCAAAACTGTAATCACCATTATTTTCCATATATACCTGAGGGCAATTACAGGCACCTGTTGCAACTGCCGCTGCGGCATTAGCAGCAGCGATTGCGGCTATTGTACCAACTATTAGTGCTACAGTAGTGATAATACCAACGGTACTTAATATATGATTGGTGGTTGTGGCAGACTTATTTAATTCGTAAATATCTGCCCTGGTAAAAGAACCTATCGGCGCAGAAAACATGACATCATCCAATCTATTTTCTGCATTAGTATACAGGTGTACTTCCATCAGAGCGTCTGCTTTATCAATATGCTTCACACGGTTATTTTCATTATTAACCTGGGGATACAAATATTTTGAATGTTGCAGTGGCAGCGGAACAATTGTGCCATATAAACTATCACCCTTTACATAAGCCTGCTCAAGACCATTTGTGCTGTTTCTAAAATGTATAATAAAATACCTGGATTCTGAACTGAGTTTTGAAACAGTGGTTGCATCAATTGCAGGCTTTGTATTGGTGCGGTAATAATTAAGATAACAACTGCTTAGGGTAACCAACACTAAGAAAGTAAATAAATAGGCAGTTCTTTTCCCCTTGTGAAAAATAAAAAGCAGTGGAAATAAAATGCAAGTTGCAATGGCAGATAGTTTTAAATGTAACTTTTTCATGAACATACTTTTTAAACTTTTGAATAAATTTTGGGTGCCATCATCTGGTATTTTAGACAGTACTTCAAAAAGTACTATTGTCTCTATTTAATTCCTTTTATTATTGCAGCTATATCCTGCGCTTCTTTGAATTTTTCTCTTGAAAATTTATCGAATGCGCCGGGCTGGCGGAACTTGTTTAGCTCGTTAAAATTTGTTTTGCCTGTTATCTGATCGAGGGTGTGGTAGTAGCCGCCGCTTACCAAAATATAAGAAGACAACAGGTTTTTGCTTGCTGTTGAAACTTGGTACTTAAAGGAAATTGACTCGTTGCCTGTAAGATGTGTATATGCTTTATCGTTGTTGACAAGTATAGCTGTTTGATCGGTACTGTCAGATTTTATAGCCTGTTGCGGCATTAATAGTTTTGTGGTAATATTCTGCTCTTTGCTGTAATCTATAGCAGCAAAATCAAGATCCCAAAAACGGTAAGCTGTTTCAAGTTTTATTTCAATTTTATCACCGGGAATATTTTGGGTATTTAGTTCCATAATCATATCACGGCTTGCCGTATTTCCTATTGTTGGGAAGTAATCAACGAACTTCCAGCCATCGACGGTTTTTACGTAGACCATTAAAGGGAGGGCCTGGTCTGTCTGCCATTTTTGTAATTCTTTAGGATCTGCTTTTTCCTGTTTCAATCTCCATTTTTCAAAGCCATCTCCGAAGAGGTTTATAAATTCCTTGTGCAGTAATCCACCCCACATGGTATTTCGGGCATGAATGATCAGTTTTGCTTTGCTGTTAGCTGCGGGTTTATTAAAGTTTAAGATTACATCGCTAAAACCTTCTGTGTTTGCTGAACCATCAAAAGAATAATACTGGTTATCTGTTTTATCAAGCAGCTCCTTCACATTATTATTGCTGCCTGTTTGTGCAGTTACAGGCGATTGTAATGTTTCATACGAAAGTATATTCCCATATCTGTCTGGCAACACATTGGCTCCATTGGAGTGGTTTACCTGCAACAGTCGCACTTGGTTAATAAATTGTTCCTCGTTGCTTAGGTTGGCAATTTTAAAGGAGACGGTTTTTGCATTATTATCTACATATAAAAGTGGCAGATAGTCTGTTCGTTCGAGCGTAGAGTAAACTGCACCGCTGTAAAGACCACTTGCAAAACTGTAGTCGCCGTTATTTTCCATATATACTTGCGGGCAGTTACATGGGTCGCCGGGAGGAGGTGTATTGGTAGGAGTAGGTGTACTCGAGGCTGCAATAATGCCAACAATTGCCGCAACGCTTGTCAAGATACCTACCGTACTGAGAATATGGTTGGAAGTAGTTGCAGATTTGTTTAATTCATAAACATCTGCCCGGTTAAAAGAAGTTGTTAAACTGGAAAAAACCGAATCATCTCTTTTATTTTCAGTATTGGTATAAAGGTGTACTTCTATAAGAGCACTTGTTTTATCACTACTCTTCACACGGTTTTTTGGATTGCTCACCTGGGGGTATAAATATTTTGAATGCTCAGGAGGAAGGGTTACCAGTAAACCGCTGAGCGTATCCCCGTGAAGGGCTGCGCCTTCTAATCCCTTTGTGCTATTGGTAAAATGTATAATGAAATATTTATTTTCGTTTGTAAGTTTTGCTGCCGAAGTTTGATCAATAGCAGGTCTTGTATTTGTGCGGTAAAAATTACGATAGCAACTGCTTAATAAAACAAGCAACATGAAAATACCTATATAAGCTGTTTTTTTTCGCTTGCTGTAAATAATTAACAACGGAAAAAAAATGAAAGGCGCAATGCCTGATAGTTTTGAATGTAAACTTTTCATGTTTGTATATTTAAAAGGTGAGACGGAATTCTTTTATTCATTACCTTAAACCATAATGGCGGTATAAGTGCAAGCAGGAACATTGCAGAATAGCCTGCTGGCTGCTCCGGCGAATTTTCCTGGTGATTTAATTTGTGAAAAGACTTGCCGGGATGCATATGATGGTCAGCATGATTTTCCAGTTGAAAAAGACTCAAAGAGTTGCTTTGCCGGCCATTGTTCCAGGCATGGTGTGCATTTAGTTTTTCGTAATTACCTGCGCTGGTCTTGTTACGCATTAACCCATAGTGCTGCATGTAATTGATAATATGAAGTATGAGTATGGCAATTATACTTTGCAGTAAAAAGAACAAACAGGCTTGCAAGCCAAGGGTGAAAAATATCATTAGCATTAAAGCAATCTGCAGAAGCCCGAAGAGCAGTATACGGTTTTGTAAAACCGGGATTTTAACACCTGAACCGGACAAACGTTTCGCTTCTATTTTTAAGGCATTTTTATAACAGGAGCCAATGGCCCTTGGCAGGTATGCATAAACAGACTCACCCATGCGGGCCGTATGCGGGTCTTCAGAAGTACAGGCATACACATGATGCCCCCATACATGTTCAATGCGGTAATGCAGATAATTATTCTGAAGTAACAGCAGGTAACCTGCCAGCATTTCTGTTTTGGTAAAGCGGTGACTAAATTCATGTGCCAGCGTAAAACCCAGCACACCATTTACAATACCCACCGATAAAACAAGTCCATAAAAAGATATACCCTGAATATTTGTGCTGCTAACTATGTACACAAAATATGCAGTTAGTGTCAGCAGCACCGGAACAAAAATTAAGGCAATTCTACTGTAGGTTGATGAAGCAGCATCTTCGTGTGAATGTACATGTGTATGACCTTCTGAAGTTGGTGTAAGAAAAATATTTATCACTGGGTAGGCAAGAAAACAACAGGCAGGTAAAAGAAAATTCCACCAACAGTCTAAAGTGTATCCTGTAATAACCAAAGCCGGTAATAACAGGTGTATTAAATAATTCCACGGTTTCATATCATTTAATTTTTTTGAGCAGATTTAATAAATGCATTGCAACCACCCGTTGCCATAATGCGCAGGTTTTCTTTTAGATCATCTTTTAAGGCAGAGAATATTTTTTTCTGGCAAAAAGGGCAATTGTGTACATCGCCATCTGTATCTATGTAAACATAATGATTGGCACCGCCGCCGCATGAAATGCGCCTGCTGTAAAATCCATGATAAATAATTAACGGATAGCTGATGCGGGCCTCACTGTAATTATAGTTTATATAAAAATCGTCCAGTAGTTTAATTTGGTCCGGGCTTAAAGACACATCTTTCTCTGCATAATGGCCAACAGCTCTTGGTTCCAGCACCTGTATAAAGGATGCACCCCATTGCCTTGCCAGTTCTGCATATTGCGCAAGATTATTTTCGGTCGCAAAACTTTTTGTTGCACATACGCACAGGCAAACAACCAGCCCGTTTGCCCTTGCGTTGGCAACCGCTTTTTCGGCCCACTCAAAGGCATTGGTCCTGCCCCTGAAAGTATTGTGGAGCTCAGGTATCCAGTGGTCCAGGCTAACAGTAATGCCGGTAAGCCCTTCACGTTTTAAGGTAGCGGCACGGTCTGCGGTAAATTGATAGCCCGATGTGTACAACCAAACATCAGTTTCTTTTTTTATGTTTTGCAGAAGATAAATAATATCATCAAACCTGTTCAATGGTTCGCCGCCACTTAAATGTACCTGCCTTATACCCACCCGCTGAAATGAACTGATGACTTTTAAAATATTTTCCCTGCTCAGTACTTCAGGTTTGTTCAAAGCCTCCCATTCAAAACAATGCTCACACT
>JBBRDW010000029.1:0-41796 GCA_038203525.1 Chitinophagales bacterium
CTGTGCAATGGCGGAACTACATCCGTTAATGTAAGTGCAACAGGAGGTGTTGCACCATACACCGGCATAGGAGCCTTCTCCGTTCTAGCCGGTACATACACCTATACAGTAACAGATGCCCATGGATTTACGGCAAGTACAACAATAATCGTTACTGAACCTGCCACTTTAGGCATAAGCATCTCAACAGGGACTATTCTCTGCAGTGGTGGTGAAACTATAATAAATGTAGACGCAACAGGAGGCATTGCACCATATATTGGCACTGGGATATTTACTGTTTCAGCAGGTACCTATGAGTATACAGTATCTGATTCCAACGGCTGTAGCCTATCAAAATCTGAAATTGTAGGCGAACCAGCCAAATTAAGCGCAAGTGCGTCAGCGGGAATAACATCTCCAGACGGCACTGCTTTAGTAACAGTGAGTGCAACAGGCGGTGTAGATCCTTATACCGGAACAGGAATTTTTACGGTTACTCCAGGGTCTTACAATTATATTGTAAGTGATATGAATGGCTGTAGCTCTGCTGCAAACGTAACTGTGAGCGAGCTATCGCCTTTGACAGTAAGTGTATCAGGTGGAACGATTTTATGTAATAACGAAACTGCCACGTTAGAGGTAATGGCTTCAGGGGGCACTGCACCATATACCGGTACAGGAAGCTTTACAGTTGCCGCGGGAACTTATACCTATACTGTTACAGATTCATCCGGATTTACGGCAACAACATCGGTAACAATCACGCAACCTGCAGCGTTAAGTGCCGTAGCAAGTTCTGGTCTTATTTTGTGCAACGGGGGTACAACAACAGTAAATATTGCAGCAACAGGCGGAACTTTGCCATTCGACGGCACAGGAATGTTTACATCAGGCGCTGGGACATTTAACTACACAGTCAAAGATGCCAATGGATGTAATGCTCTTACATCATTGGAAATAAGTCAGCCTGAAGAATTGAGTTCCACGGCTTTCGCTGGAATTATACTTTGCAATGGAGCATCAACCAACGTTTCAGTAAGTAGTACTGGCGGAACTGAACCGTATTCTGGAGTTGGTATATTCCCAATGGATGCTGGAATTCATACCTATTCAGTAATTGATGCGAATGGTTGTAGTACAACTGTTTCAGTTGTAAGGGATGAGCCGTCTCAATTGATAGCAAGCGCTTTGGCAGGGCCAATTTCACTCAACGGTACTACAGAGGTAGTAGTTAGTGCTTCTGGCGGCGTAGCACCTTATGATGGAATAGGCACCTTTACAGTTACGTCAGGAACTTTTGAGTATACTATTTCCGATGCCAATGGATGTAGTTCAACTGCATCTGTGACTGTAGATCCAGCCACTCCATTAACTGCAAGCGCAACAGCAGATTCAATATTATGCGGGGGGGGAACTACTACCGTAAGTGTGAATGCGAATGGTGGGGTGGGGCCTTATACAGGTACTGGAACATTTACAGTTACAGCAGGAACATACACTTATACCCTAACAGATGCTTTTGGATCTAATGCTACAGCTTCGGTCACCATATCGGAACCGGAACAATTAAATGTAAGTATATCTTCAGGCATAATTTTATGCAATGGCGACTCAACTAGTGTTTCGCTGACTGCTACTGGAGGTATTGCTCCGTACACAGGTACGGGCATATTTGCCGTGGGAGCAGGTACTTATAATTATGTAGTAACGGATGCGAATGGCTGCAGCACCTCAAATTCTGTTACGGTTAGTCAGCCGTCTATGCTCGATGCAAGTTTGTCCTCTAACACTATTTTATGTAGCGGCAGTTCAACCAATGTTTATGTGAGTGCCGGCGGCGGGACATTGCCATACACCGGCACCGGTGTATTTGCTACTGGAGCCGGAACATCTAATTATACAGTAACGGATGCAAATGGATGTACTTCAAATAAATCAATATTCATAGCACAGCCCTCACCGTTAGTTGTTTCCGCAAGTGCAGGAACTATAACCTGTGTTGGGGGTACAACTACCGTTAATGTTAGTGCAAGCGGAGGCGTATTACCTTATACCGGAACGGGTAACTTTAGCGCATCGGCCGGAGCCAATAGTTACAACGTTACGGATGGCAACGGCTGCCAGACTTCACAAGCAATAAATATCGCAGACGGAACTCAAGTCGTACCGCCTCAACCAGGGACCATCATCAGCCCAACCGCAGATTCAACAGGGCTTTGTGGTGGCGGTGGTTTCAGTTATGATATTGCACTGGTGAATACAGCTACTTCCTATACCTGGAAAACTCCGTCGGGTTGCACAATAGGATACACAGCCCCTGATGGCACGGACATTTTATTAAATGTGCCAACTGGCTTTGTAACTGGTCCACTTTCCGTAACGACAAATAACGTTTGTGGCAGCAGTACAGCATCAGTAAAAGTGATTACGGCTGTACCGGTTCAGCCATCTACAATAGCAGGGTTAACCACTGTTACCTCTTTACAGGGAGGCCTGACCTACAGCGTTTCTGCAATACCTGGGTTAACCTACACCTGGGCAGTGCCTTTAGGAGCTGTAATTACCTCTGGCCAGAATACATCATCCGTTAAAGTAAAATGGAGCGATGTTACCGGAGTAATTTCCTGCCAGGCGGTTAATGCCTGCGGTGCCTCCGTGGTATCAAGCCTAACAGTTTCTGTTTCTGGCGGGCTGTTATCATCTTCGGTTGCTTCATTACCGGCATTCCAGACAGTTTGTGTGAATGGCGTAAGCAATATTCAATCGTTTACAATAACCGGTACCAATCTAAGTTTGTCCGAGGTAGTAGTAGGCCCCCTCCCTGGCTTTAAATTCCAGACCGGAGCCAGCCAGATATACTATGACTCACTACTGATCAATAACGGAAGTACCAGTTTAACCAAATCAGTAAACGTTAAGTTCACTCCATTCGCTGTGGGTACGAACAATACAAGTATTCCTGTAACAGGCGGAGGTGCAGAGCCAGTTGGCATTGCTGTAACTGCAACAGCTGTGAACAGCAGTCCGACTCTTTCGGCCATTGTAACCAATATTACCTGTAGCGGGTCTAAGAATGGAGCAATTGACCTTTCAGCAACTGGAGGAACTGGTCCATTTACTTATGCTTGGACTGGGCCGGGTACCTACGATCCGACAGCAGAAGATATTAGTGGCCTTTCGCCAGCTAACTATTCTGTTGCAGTAACTTCTTTTGCTGGCTGCACTAATACTGCAACTTATCTAGTTACCCAGCCTGCTGCATTAACGATAAGTTTATATAATGATGTAATGGTGTGTAAAAATACCAGCACAAACGTTTACGTAAGTGCAGATGGTGGTTCGTTACCCTACACAGGAACCGGTACATATACAGCAGGCAATGGTTTTTCATCTTACACTGTTACAGACGCAAATGGTTGCACTAAAACTGGTAATATTACCATTATAAATGGTCTAAATGAAGTACCTGCAAAGCCGGGTACAATCAGTAGTACATCTGATGCGGCTGGTTTGTGTGGGGGTGGAAACTTTGTGTTTACCATTGATTCAGTTTCAACGGCCACGTCTTATACGTGGACAGCACCTGCTGGATGCAGTATTGGATCGCCCAATAACACTGCACAAATAACAATGACGGCACCTGCTAATTTCAGTGCAGGAACGCTTACTGTAAAGGCAAATAATGGCTGTGGGGTTAGTGCAGCTAGTTCAAAAACGCTGAGCTCTATCCCAGCTAGGCCTGATGTAATTACAGGGCCAACAAGCGTTACTAAACTACAGTCAGGTTTGGTTTATAGTGTGCCTGTAGTAGCTGGCGTAACCTATTCCTGGACAGTTCCCGGAACCGGAACGATAACAAGTGGCCAGGGAACTTCAAGTGTAACCGTTAAATGGGGCAATGCTTCAGGCAATGTAACCTGCAAGGCGGGCAACAGTTGCGGACAATCTGCATCTAGAACGCTTGCCGTTACCGTTACTGCGTTATTTGCTGCCCAGCAATTTGATGAATCAGTTTCCACCACAATTTCGGGTGAGCTGAGCGTTGCTCCAAACCCGGCAAAAGACTATGCTAATGTGTCGTTCAAAGCAGAGGAAGCCAATAAATACACACTCGTGCTTACCGACTTAACAGGGAAAATGGTGCAACGTGCAGAAGGTACTTCGGTAAAAGGCATTAACCGGGTTAGACTTAATGTTTACGGATATGCAAACGGCACTTATATTCTTACACTTGTTGACAACAAGGGAAAAAGAAAAACCCTTAAACTGGTGAAAGAATAGCCGCATCCTGTAAAAATTAAAAGCCTGCCGTTAATTTCGGTGGGTATTAAAAAACGGTGGTTTTATAAACACTTAACTAGAGCGATTAAGTAAAATTTATATTTTACCTAATCGCTTTTTTTATTCCCATATTTTGGGTAGAGATTTATAGCGACCTGCTTATCGTAATATTAAAAAAACAGTTTCTATTTTATTTTTTAGTGCTTTTTTTCAGCTACTACATTGGTTTAAGGTTCTTTTTAAGTTGGCTGCGAAAATTGCTATTACCCCATGCATTTGCATAATAGCTATGCTATAGTTATTGATCTGACCTAACCATATTTATTTTTCAATTCAGTATTTTTTGCCTCAGTCTGGTATCGATGTTTTGTTTTTTCGGGGTAATGGTCTGTTTCCTGAAAAATAAATTGTTGGCACTATAAGACTTTTTTATTGATACTGAATACGCTTCTGCTTTTGCACCATCTTGATAACAGCCATTTTTTAAAGGGAAAGATTTATATTTTTCTACTTCAAAAACACAAGGGTTCACCTGGCTTCAACCAGGTTTTTTTACCCCTGATACGATTTTCGTATGCCTATTTGGCCTACAGGGTAAACAAACCTATCTGCATCGTAGCTATTATCAAACTTATCTGCGACTTTTCTGAAGCCTTGCGTTTTGGAGAAATTTAGCTTAGCAATTATATAATTTCGCAAAGGTGCTTAACTGAATTTTATGTTGGTATAATAACTTTTTTTTGACCATTGGAGCACACCTTCGAAATACAAAAAAGGAGTAGAAAAAAATAGTTCGCAATTCCCTTTTTACCTGTAGTCTTTAAGAGAACTTCTCTGCGCCCTCCTTTAGCAAGACTATATCTTATAAAATGCTACTTTATGTTTCTCTGGCAATAGAAAATTTTATTTGTTTCCTCTGTTTTACTTAAATATCGCAGCAACCAACCCCAAAAAAAATATTGAAATAAATTAAAACTTCAAACATTAAACCCAATAGTGAACTTTTACCGAAATTGCCCCAAATTTGATTCATTGAAAAAATTTCAAACTACCGGCTTATCTATCGTTTCAGGGTTACTACTTTGGATAGCATGGCCGGTTTATCCATTTACTTTTTTAATTTTTTTCGCATGGATTCCTTTACTACAGACTGCTGAACAAACTAACAAAAGACTTTCGTTTTTTTTTCAGAGCCTGATTACAACGCTTATATGGAATGCCTGCACCACCTGGTGGATTTGGAATTCAACTGATGTGGGTGCTGTAGCCGCAATAATTGCAAATAGTCTTTTAATGACGCTCCCCTGGTGGGGTTACTATATTTTCAAAAATAAGTATGGCAGCAAAACGGGCTTCTTATCACTGCTAATTTTTTGGATGACATTTGAATATATTCACTTAAACTGGCAATTAAGCTGGCCCTGGCTTACGCTTGGAAATGTTTTTGCTGCGCATCCAGATTGGGTACAATGGTATGAATATACCGGCACAGGCGGCGGTACTTTGTGGATACTACTTACCAACATTCTGTTGTTTTGCTTAATAAAAAAAATAAAACTAAAGCAATACAAAATAGCTTCCATTGCAATTTATGCTGCAGTAATAATCTTTCCAATTGTGCTGTCCTTTTTTCTTAGACCTGAAACAAGTACAAAAATTATTATAGCCAAATCAGCTGCTGACAATGTAATATTAGTACAGCCAAATATTGATCCTTATAACGATAAATTTGATGTATCAACCCTTACCGCTCAATTACAAACGCTTATCTCACTTTCTGAAAAGGAACTTGACAGCAATACCCGTTTGGTTATCTGGCCCGAAACAGCTCTGTCTGCAGGCGTTTGGCAGGATGAATTTCACACTGCAGATATTTATCAACCGGTTTTTGCATTTATAAACCGGCATCCCGCCATTACACTTTTAAGTGGTATAGAAACTTACAACAGTTACGGAGCGGTAAAGGCATCCACATCTGCACGTTTAAACGAGCGTGACAGTAGTTACTACGATGTTTTCAATGCTGCTGTTGCAATAAAAGCAAATCAACCGCTTCAGTTTTACAATAAAAGTAAATTAGTGCCTGGCGTAGAAACGCTGCCCGATTTTTTACTATGGATGGCCCCGCTGTTCGAAAAATTTGGCGGCACAGCAAGTGGTTACGGAAAGTCTAAAGAATCTGCTGTATTTACAGAACCGGGAAACCCATACATAAGCGCCCCTATTATTTGTTATGAAAGTATTTATGGCGAGTATGTTGCAAGCTATGCAGCCAAAGGCGCTAACTTGCTTACCATCATAACAAACGATGGATGGTGGGGTAACACACCTGGCCATAAACAGCACCTCGAATATGCAAGATTGCGGGCCATAGAAACCCGCAAATGGGTAGTTCGAAGTGCCAATACAGGCATTTCCGCGGTAATAAATAACAGGGGTGAAATAATTGATACGCAACCCTGGGACCAGGCAGGATTTATAAAAGCCTACGTTCCGGCAATAAGCGGCGAAACATTTTATGTTCGTTATGGCGATCTGTTGTCTAAAATTGCAGTTGCTTTTACATTGCTCTTAATTGCCTGGAATATTTATCTCGTAGCCAAGGCCAGTCTATTTACGAAAATAAAGAAATAAAGAAATTTTTTTGAGCCCGGCATTTGAACACCTATATAGCTTTACTTGCGTCGCACTCTTGTGCTGAAGCAAGTAAGGCAACAAGGCAAAGAGGCAATAGGCAAATAGTCGTTGATTTTATTGTACAATATTCACTGTTCATTATACATTGTTCATCGTTCATTGTTCAATAAAGTTCCAGGCGTACAAGAGTGCGACGCAACAATGCTTAATAGCTGGACTTAAGCCGGGCCCAAAAAAAGATTAGCCACAACAGACCGCTTCGTTTTAATATTAAAACCTGCCACATGAAAAAACTTTATACAATTCACAACGCAACTATTAGTTACCGCATAGAAGGCGAGGGAGAAAATGTTGTTTTATTACATGGCTTTGGCGAAGACAGCAGTATTTGGGAAGCACAGGTCAATTATCTTAAGAATCACTGCAGGCTTATTGTTTTGGATTTACCCGGCAGCGGAGAATCTGTCTTTTATGACCATGAACGTGTAGCCAAAGTAAGCAGCTACAGCCCATCAACCATTGAATATTATGCAGATTGTGTACTTGCTTTACTACTGCACCAAAACATTACCCAATGCATGATGCTTGGCCATAGTTTGGGTGGATATATTACCCTTGCATTTGCTGAAAAATATTCGCGGTATTTGATAGGTTGGGGCTTAATTCATTCAACTGCTTTTGCCGATAGTCACGAAAGAAAACAATCACGTGTAAAAAGTATTGCGCTGATAGAGGAATATGGCAGTTATGCCTTCCTAAAAAACACAACGCCGATTTTATTTGGAAAAGAATTTAAAAAAAATCACCCTGCAAAAGTGGATGCTCTAATTGAAAACGGAAATAAATTTTCTAAACTTTCGTTATGTCAGTACTGTATTGCAATGAAGGACCGGCAAGACAGGATATTTGTTTTAGAAAACAGCATTGTGCCGGTTTTATTTGTCATTGGATCTGAAGATGTGGCTGCACCTATGACGGATGTACTTCAACAGGTGCACCTTCCTAAAATTGCCTATATTCACATTCTTGAGAACATAGGCCACATGGGTATGTTAGAGGCAACGGAAAGGCTGAACGCCATTATGCTGGCATTTATAAAAGGATTTATTTCAACCGAATGAAAAAAGTATTTTTAATTATACTCGTTTGCTTTTTTACAACAAAAATGTTTGCCTCACATATTTCCGGTGGCGAATTATTTTACGAGTATTTGGGGCCGGGTATTTCCCCAAATACTGACAGATTCAAAATAACCATGCGTCTTTACAGGGAGTGCTCATCTTTAGGAGCCGAATTAAATAACGAGCAGGTTACTATTGGCATTTATATAAACGCCGGCAATGACCGCTTTGGCACCGTTCCACTTGCAGCACAGTGGGTTGGGGATCCGCCCATTTTTCAAAATCACCCTGATGCAATACCTTGTTTAACCGGCGATAAAGTGGTTTGCTTTCAGGTGGGTACTTTTAGTAATTCAGTTGATTTACCTCGCAACAATACGGGTTATTTACTTTCCTGGATAAGGTTTAGCAGGCAGGAGTTAACAAATATTGCAGACGACCCATACCCTGAAAATGCTGTTGGCGCTACTTTCATTACCCGGATTCCTGGCACAAATCTCATTAATACAGGCTTTAACAGCTCCCCACAATTTGTATCGAGCGATACTGCGCTTGTCTGCGGCGGAAAAGATTTCAGTTTAGATTATAGTGCAATTGACCCTGACGGAGATTCCCTTTCTTATAGTTTTCGTGCAGCGTACAATGGTGGGGATAATGCTTTAGCAAACCCACCGCCCCCACTTAATCTCCGGCTAATCGAATTGCCTTACCGGGCACCCTTTAGTGGCGGCTCGCCGATGGGCACTGGTGTAAAAATAAATCCCAAAACAGGTATCATTACCGGTATCGCACCAACCGTAGGAAAATACGTGGTAAATGTTACTGTTACAGAGTGGAGGAACGGAGTTGCTTTAAATGATCACCAGAAAGACTTTATTGTAAAGGTTGGCGATTGTCAGCTGGCTGCGGCCACGCTTAAACCAACTTACCTTACCTGCGACGGTTTTACACTTACGTTCGAAAACCAATCCACGTCGGCGGATATTAATTCCTATTACTGGAATTTTGGCGATGGCAGCACAACCGCAGATACCTCTTTGCTGGCAAGACCAACTTATACTTTTCCAGACTCAGGTACTTACGCTGTAAAATTGATTATCAACCGTGGCGAAGCTTGCTCCGACTCAACCATAGCAAAGGCTTTGGTTTATCCTGGTTTTATACCAGATTTTAAAATTGATGGAAGCTGTGCATTAAATCCTTACAAATTCACAGACCTTACAACTACAAAATATGGTTTTGTTGATAGCTGGCATTGGGATTTTGGCGACCTCTCCGTTAAATCAGATACCTCCATACAGCAAAATCCCGTATACAAATATCCCTCTCCCCAAACTATTACTGCGTTGCTTGTTGTAACCAACAGTAAAGGCTGTAAAGATTCGCTTACAAAAACATTGTTAGTGCCAGATAGACCAAACATATCGCTACCATTTAAAGACACGCTTATCTGTATTTTAGACACATTGCAATTGCAGGCTAAATCTACAAGTGCTACTGCCACTTATAGTTGGTTTCCCCCCACTTTTATCAATAATGCAGCAATAGAAAACCCACTCGTCTTTCCATCAAATACTACTCCCTACATTGTTACGGTAAACGATAAGGGCTGCATTAATACAGATACCGTAACGGTTAATGTAATATCCGCTGTTCAGCTTTCTATTGGCAAGGACACCACTATTTGTTTAACAGACAATATACAACTGCAACCCACTACTAACGCATTGTACTTTTCTTGGTCGCCACCGCTGGGGCTCAGCGATACAACTGCCAAAAACCCGTTGGCAAGTCCGCTGAAAACGACGCAGTATAAACTAATTGCTAGTGTAGGAAAATGCAGCGCTACAGACGTAATTAATATAAAGCCGGTTCCTTATCCCGCAGCCAATGCAGGCACCGATACCAGTATTTGCTTCGGAAAAACTACGATATTAAAAGCCAATATTACGGCATCTAATTTCACTTGGTCGCCTGTTTCAACACTGCTAAATGAAAATACGTTAACACCAATAGCGGGTCCACAAAACACTACAGCTTATATACTTACAGTTACTGATGTACTCGGCTGCCCCAAACCGGTGAGCGATACCGTTACTGTCATTGTTATTCCAAAGGTGCTGGCATTTGCCGGCCGGGATACAGCTATCGTTGCCGGAGAGCCGTTGCAGTTAAATGCAAGTGGTGGCCTTATATATTCCTGGAGCCCAACTACAGGAATGGATAACCCCAATATAAGCGATGCCATATTAAATCTTGATGCCAGTTACGATACCATTACCTATCGTGTAAGGGTTAGTACACCTGAAGGCTGCGCTGCTACTGACGATATTAAAATAACGGTCTTCAAAACCCTGCCCGATATCTTCATCCCTACAGCATTTACACCAAATGGAGACAGGCTCAACGACATACTCATTCCAAAAATAGTGGGTATGAAGCAGTTCAATTACTTCCGTATTTATAACAGGTGGGGTGTAATGTTGTACAGCACAACGCAACAGGGCCAGGGATGGGATGGTACCTATGGCGGAGTAGCCCAGGCAAGTGGCACTTATATTTTCGCTGCACAGGCAATCGACTACACCGGCAAGCCAATTATAAAAAAAGGAACCGTTGTTTTAATAAGATAATTTTTTAGCCCGGCTATAGATCGCTGTTCAACTTTTCTTGCGTCGCACTCTTGTACGTCTGGAATTTTAATGAACTGTGAATAAAGAATAATGAATAATAAAGCCTAAGGCTCTTTGCCTCCTTGCCTCCTTGCCTCTTTGCCACTTTGCCTTGTTGCCTCTTGTTCTAAAAGTACAAGAGTGCGACGCAACAAAAGATGCAATAAAAAACAGTAGCAGGGTCAATAACCTTCTTTCTAACATATGCCGTGTATCCCTTACTTTTGCGCCTCGAAAATAAGCGCAATAAATGATCAGTGTAAAAAATGTAACCCTCGCCTACGGCAAGCGGGTCCTGTTCGATGAAGTAAATTTAAACTTTGTAAAAGGCAACTGCTATGGCGTTATTGGAGCCAATGGCGCAGGTAAAAGTACCTTTCTAAAAATATTAAGTGGCGAAATAGAACCCAATAAAGGCACAGTAGAAATTACGCCCGGTGAGCGGATGGCCGTGCTTAAGCAAAACCATTTTGAGTTTGATGACTGTACTGTTTTAAATACGGTGCTAATGGGCCACAAACATATGTGGGATGTAATGCACGAACGCGAAGCCATCTATTCGAAAGAAGATTTTACCGAAGCCGATGGCATGCGTGCGGGCGAACTGGAAGGCGAGTTTGGCGAAATGGGCGGTTACGAAGCTGAAAGCAATGCAGGCAGTCTTTTAAGCAGCCTGGGTATTCCTGAAGCGTTACATCAAACCCTTTTGAAAAATATACCAGGCAACATGAAAGTGCGGGTGCTTATTGCACAGGCTTTGTTTGGCAACCCCGATATATTGCTGCTCGATGAGCCTACCAATGGCCTGGATATTGAAACCATTAGCTGGCTTGAAAACTTTCTTGCCGATTATGAGAACGTGGTATTGGTCGTGAGCCACGACCGTCACTTCTTAGACACCGTTTGCACCCATGTTGCTGATGTAGATAAACAGAAAATAAGGATCTATACCGGCAACTATACATTCTGGTACGAAAGTTCGCAATTGATGGCGCGGCAGATAAGTGACAAGAACAAGAAGATGGAAGACAAGCGCCAGGCATTGCTCGACTTTATTGCACGCTTCTCTGCAAACGCTTCGAAAAGCAAACAGGCTACTTCGCGAAAGAAAGCACTGGAAAAACTAAACATTGAAGATATACAGCCGAGCAACAGAAAATATCCGGGGATTATTTTTCAGCCATTGCGTGAGGTAGGCAACCAAATTTTAAACGTGGAGAACCTGAAGAAAAGTGTTCATGGCCGTGTACTGTTTGACAAAATAAGTTTCAGTATTCATAAAGGGGAAAAGATTGCTTTTCTAAGCAAGGACCCACTAACCATTACAAACTTCTTTGAGGTAATCAGTGGTAAAGCTACAGCGGACAGTGGCAAATTTGAATGGGGAACAACCATTACAAAAGCATACCTGCCTTTTGAAAATGATGAATTTTTTAAAGAAGGTGTGCCACTGATGGATTGGCTGCGCCAGTTTGTACCACCACATGTAACAGACGCTGATGAGCCTTTTTTGCGTGGCTTTCTTGGCAAAATGTTATTTAGCGGCGATGATATTATGAAGAAAACAAATGTACTTAGCGGAGGCGAAAAAGTACGCTGCATGATAAGCAGGATGATGTTGCAAAACCCTAACCTGGTTGTGCTCGACCAGCCAACCAATCACCTCGATCTGGAAAGTATACAGGCTTTCAACGATGGCTGTCAAACATTTCCCGGGATTGTGTTATTAACGTCTCATGATCATACTTTTTTACAAACTGTATCAACAAGAATTATAGAATTAACGCCAAAAGGAACCATAGACAGGCTCACCACTTTCGATGAATACATGGAAGATGAAAGAGTTCAAAAACTGAGGGAAGAAATGTATGCGTGAGAGTTTAGAAAGATGTTATTCGTTATAAAACAAAGTCCGCAAAAATTTTTTGCGGACTTTGTTTTTGAGCCGGGCGAAAGATACTTTTATTATTGTTACTTCCCGCTCTGTCTGTGGGTTTGTACTGAAATCCTTTTTCACGCAACGCGATTGTCGAAATAGTAACTTACGTTTTTAATTGCCTATGCTAAAGTAAACGCAAGCCTACACCAAACTGCACCTGTTGGTTTTTCCACTTTTCCTGGCTACCTACATCGTTAATATTGTTTAGGCCAATATTGTAACGGCCATATAATTTTAGGGCACCAAGGTTTACCTGCGCCCCCGCAACCATTGCAAGATCGCCGCCTTTAAATGCGTCAACAACGTTTCCTCCAGTTGTTTTATGATTATTTGTAAGCACACTGAATTGTGGACCTACGTGAAAAGTAAGCAGCTTACTTGCATTTAGCCTTAACAAAACGGGCACACTTAAATAATTGAGTTGAATTTTTTCGTGTGAGGTAAGCCCGCTTAAAGGCTCATCTGTTACCGTTGTTTCGGTTTGACTGAATAAAATCTCAGGCTGTATACCAAAGCTCTTTGAAATGCCAATTTCTGCAAAGGCGCCAAGCTGGTAGCCAAGGTTAAATTGATCCTTGAAGGATACCCCGTCGATTTTGCCAAGGTTAGCTCCGGCTTTTACGCCAAGGTGAAAACCCTGCGCCATAGTTACCGATGTAAAGGCAACGATTGCTAATGCTGATAAAATAATTTTTTTCATAGCTTTTTATTTTTTGTTGATTTTATTATCAGGTGAATTTCAATTGCCGTGCCATAGTTACCCACAATAACGAACCGTTTTGATTAAGTATTGTTAAAGCATTTGATAAATTATGGAACCACAACTATTAAGTATTACCGATATTGACCGTATTATTGAAATGGCATGGGAAGATCGTACACCATTTGAAGCGATTGAATTTCAATTTGGCATTGCTGAAAAAGACGTGATTATTTTAATGCGCAGCAAGATGAAACGCAGCAGTTTTAATATGTGGCGCAAACGTGTGCAAAGCCGCAGCACCAAGCACTTTCACCTGCGCAGCAAAGCGGTTGAGCGATTTAAATGCAATAGTCAGCGAACAATAAGTGTAAACAAGATTTCGAAGAGATAATGATAGCGCTCATTGATAGCTTTTGCTTCATTTAATTTTTTCAATTTTTTTGAAGTTCAATCAGTTGAAATTACACAACAGCTATTTTCACTTGCAGATTTAATTACAGCAGTACAATAGTGCGACGCAACGAAGTTGATTTATTGATTTGCAGATGGGCCAATAATAATGTATTGGATTAGCTGCTTGATAAATAATTGAATTAACAAACAGCGACGCAGTGGAAAATTAATTTGCATTCATTTGATGTTTGCCTTTAGGCAAAGCTAATTGTAGATTTGCGACCGAATGGCAAACCAGGTTCCGGATATTAATATGCAGGTTGGTATAAGTTACCGTCAAATACTTAAAGTTGCAATGCCCATCGCTGCATCGTTAGTGGTACCGCAAATTAATTTTATTACCAACAATATTTTTCTTGGTGGGCTGGGCGAACAGCAACTTGCAGTTGCCGGTATTACGGGTGTCTACTATCTTATTTTTGCTGTAGTTGGTTTTGGATTAAACAGTGGCCTTCAGGCGCTTATTGCACGCAGAGCAGGCGAAGGCAGAACAGAAGAAATTGCCAAACTGTTTAACCAGGCCATTAGAATAACGCTTTTCTTTTCTGCGTTCGGCATTTTGGTTACCTATCTTATTGCACCAACTGTTTTAAGATTATCGCTTCATGAGGAAAAAAATGTGCTGCTGGCCATTAATTTTCTTTATATACGCATTTGGGGTTTGCCTTTTTTATATCTATATCAAATGCGTAATGCTTTGCTGGTAGGTACTAACCAGAGCCGGTATCTGATTGCAGGTACAATAGCGGAAACTGTAACGAATATAGTTTTAGACTATGCTCTTATCTACGGCCATTTTGGCTTTTCTGAAATGGGTTTTAACGGTGCTGCTTACGCGTCTATTGCAGCGGAGTTTACCGGGGTGCTGGTAATATTTGCAGTAATGAGAGCAGCAGGCATCAGCAGGCGATTGCAACTATATAAAAAATTTACTTACGACGTTGTTAATACCAGGCTTATACTTGTACAATCCTGGCCCATTATTCTTCAGTTTGTAATTAGTGTGGGTAGCTGGGAATTTTTCTATATTCTTATAGAACATCACGGCGAAAAAGATCTTGCCATATCCAATGTTATGCGGAACATGTTCGGCTTTTTTGGATGCATTACATGGGCATTTGCATCTGCAACAAATGCCATGGTTAGTAACATTATTGGTCAAGGTTTGCAACACAAGGTTACAGAACTTATTATTAAAATTATGAAGCTTAGTTTGAGCTTTGCAATAATAGTATTCCTTCTTTTAAACATAGCCCCGCAGTTATTACTAAGTGTATATGGGCAGGGCGAAGAATTTGTAACTGCAGCTTTGCCTGTTGCAAGGATTGTGTCCATTGCATTACTTTTTATGTCAGTATCTACGGTATGGCTTAATGCTGTAATTGGCACAGGCAACACCACCATAAATCTTATTACCGAAGTAGCAGCGATTACACTTTACGTAATATATGCTTATATGATACTGGAATATTTTAATTTACCAATCACTTTTGGCTGGATGGCCGAATGGATTTATTGGTCAACTCTTCTAATACCATCGTTTCTTTATATGCAAAGCGGACGATGGAAAAACAAAAAAATATAATAAAGAAATATTATGGGCCCGGCAATATAATATGCATTAGGCTTTTGTTGCGTCGCACTCTTCAACTGTTTAATATTTAATGAGCAGCACAGTATATTCATTAAAAATATTTTCTTAAAAAGGGGCTAATCTACTAACGTAAAATTATTAATTGTTAAACTAACAATTTAAAATTGCCTTATATTCGTAAGAGAGATTATTTGAAAAAATAACCTCTAAAAGCAGTTAAAGTTCATTTGAAAATATATAATATCAACATCTTCCTAATTCAAAAACTATGACCCGATACTCAAAACAAATGCGAATACTTGTTGCTGTTGACTGCATCATTTTTGGTTTTGATGGACAGGAAATGAAACTGCTTTTAATTAAACGCGGGTTTGAACCTGAAAAGGGGAAATGGAGCCTTATGGGCGGTTTTATACAGGCAGATGAAAGTTTTGGTGATGCGGCTTCAAGAATATTAAAGGAATTAACTGGCTTAAGTAACGTTTATCTTGAACAGCTTTTCGCATTTGGTGATTTACACCGCGATCCTATTGAACGCATTGCATCTATTGCGTATTTCAGTTTGATAGATATAAATAAATACCAACAGCAAATAAATCATGATTACCATGCCGAATGGTTTTCACTTAAACAGCTGCCACCATTGATTTTCGACCATAAAAATATGTTTGAGATGGCGAAAGAAAAGTTGCGTTACAAAGCTGCTTTGCACCCTATCCTGTTTGAGTTGCTTCCCGAAAAATTTACCCTTCCTCAATTACAAAGCTTGTATGAAGGTATTTATGATGCTACAATTGATAAGAGAAATTTCAGCCGAAAAATTTTATCTACCGGCCTTTTGATAAAACAGGGCGATAAGGAAAAAGAAAGTTCTAAACGCGGGGCTTTTTACTACAAACTCAACAAAAGAAAATACCTGATAAAATTCAATGCCTTTCTGAACTTTATTCCTAACCCGCACAATCTTAAATAAACAAACGGGTATTTTATTTTAATTCGACAGTATATAGCTGCCACCGGTTAAGTAGTATAGGAACCTGGGCAAACAAATGCTTTTTGATTGTGTCGCGTAGCGATATAAAAGTACAAGAGTGCGACGCAACCGGAGCTTCATAGCAGCTATGCTGACTGGTACAAAATAAAAAACGACCCTGCATTTAACAGAGTCGTTCTCTAAAAGCTATTTTCAAATTATACGTTTGCTTCTTCTTCAGTCTTTTTAAATTCAAACTTTAAAAGACCTGCCTCTTTGTCAACATCTGCAACTAAGGTATCGCCACCTTTAATCTGCATATTGAGGATTTGCTCTGCCAGAGGATCTTCAAGATATTTTTGAATAGCGCGGTGTAACGGCCTTGCACCGAATTGTGCATCGTATCCTTTGTCTGCAAGAAACTCTTTCGCTTCGGCTGTAAGTTCTAATGAAAAGCCAAGGATTGTAAGCCGTTTTAACACAGCCCTCATCAAGATATCAATGATTTCAAATATATTTTCTTTATCCAGTGAATTGAATACCACAACGTCATCTACGCGATTGAGAAATTCCGGAGAAAAAGTTCGTTTTAGCGCCTTTTCAATAACTGCTTTGTTATTTTCATCCTGATTCTGCATCCGGTTTGCTGTTGCAAAACCTACGCCATCTCCAAAATCTTTCAACTGCCTTGCTCCAATATTGGAGGTCATTATAATCATTGTGTTTTTAAAATTGATCTTGCGCCCTAACCCATCCGTTAACTGCCCATCGTCTAATACCTGCAGCAGTATGTTATAAATATCGGGGTGAGCTTTTTCAATTTCATCCAGCAGAATAACACAATAAGGTTTGCGCCTTACTTTTTCGGTAAGCTGCCCTCCTTCTTCGTAGCCTACATATCCGGGAGGAGCCCCAATTAATCTGCTTACGGTAAACTTCTCCATGTACTCACTCATATCAATACGTATAAGCGCATCTTCACTGTCAAACATATACCTGGAAAGCGCCCTTGCCAATTCTGTTTTTCCAACGCCGGTTGGCCCAAGAAAGATAAAAGAACCAATCGGTTTTTTGGGATCTTTTAAACCTACACGGTTGCGCTGTATGGCTTTTACAACTTTTTGAATGGCATCATTTTGCCCCACAACCATGGTCTTCATATCGTCCGCCATTTTGCGCAATTTTTCTGTCTCAGCCTGTACCATGCGCTTAACGGGTATCCCGGTCATCATACTTACCACTTCGGCTATTGCTTCGTCATTAATAGGATAACGTTTATGTTTGCTTTCTTCTTCCCACTGCCCTTTGGCTTTATCCAGTTCTTCCCCCAAACGTTTCTCAGTATCGCGTAAGGATGCCGCTTCTTCAAAGCGCTGGCTTTTTACTACTTTATTTTTTTCCTGTTTAATATCTTCAATCTGTTTTTCAAGATCGATAATATTTGGAGGGACATTGATATTCTTTAAATGTACCCTTGCTCCCACTTCATCCAGTACATCAATCGCCTTGTCAGGAAGCAGCCTGTCGGTCATGTAGCGGTCACTTAACTTTACACAGGCATCAATGGCCTCATCACTGTAGGTTACACTATGATAATCCTCATACTTTGACTTTATATTGGTCAAAATCTGAATTGTTTCTTCAACACTTGGCGGCTCTACAATTACCTTTTGAAAACGACGGTCAAGTGCTCCGTCTTTTTCAATATGCATTCTGTATTCATCTAGCGTTGAAGCACCGATACACTGCAATTCCCCCCGTGATAATGCAGGCTTAAAAATATTACTTGCATCCAATGAACCGCTTGCACCACCGGCACCAACAATTGTATGAATCTCATCTATAAACAAAATAACGTCACGGTTTTTCTCAAGCTCATTCATAATGGCTTTCATACGCTCTTCAAACTGGCCGCGGTATTTGGTTCCTGCAACCAGGGCGGCAAGGTCTAGACTAATAACCCTTTTGTCAAAGAGTACACGGCTTACTTTTCGCTGCACAATACGAAGTGCAAGCCCCTCAACAATGGCTGTTTTGCCCACACCAGGCTCACCAATAAGTATTGGATTGTTTTTCTTTCTGCGCGAAAGTATTTGCGACACACGCTCAATCTCCATCTCGCGTCCAACTATCGGATCCAGGGATCCTGTTTCTGCCAGCCTGGTAATATCCCTGCCAAAATTATCGAGAACAGGTGTTTTACTTTTTGCTGCACTCCCCTGCTTTGCACGCTGCTGCTGAGAAAAACTTTTTCTTTCGTCATCAAAGTCATCCTCATTTTCATCGGTAAATTCGTTTCGGGGTTCATTACTTTTTACCATACCCAATTCGTTTCTGAAAATATCGTAGTCCACATCAAACTGATTTAAAATTTGTGTTGCAATGTTTTCTTTATTCTTAAGAATTGAGAGCATCAGATGCTCTGTTTCTACCAGCGGGCTTTTAAGGGCTTTGGCTTCAAGTACGGTTACACGAATCACTTTCTCAGCCTGCTTTGTAAGCGGAAGGCTGTTAATATTAGCAATATTTTTACCCGTTTTGTCTTTTACAGCCAATTCTATTTCCTTACGCAGTTCATAAAGGTCTACATTTAACTGCTTAAGAATTTTAATAGCCATATTTTCCCCTTCACGAATCAAGCCTAAAAGTAAATGTTCCGTGCCTATAAAATCATTTCCCAGCCGAAGCGCCTCTTCCCTGCTAAACGAAATGATCTCTTTTACCTGGGCTGAAAAGTTATTATCCATTTTGTTGTGTTTGTACAATTATAACAAATATTTTTGAGCTTGGTTCCATACTACTTATTCACACATGTTAATCATATAATAAAAGTAATATGAATTTCAAAATTGATACCAAAGAGAAATTTACGACGATTACTGTAATGCAGATTGAATTGAATGACAATTTAACAGAAGAACTTTTAGAAACAGCCAGTAAAATACTGCAAAAACCAACTAAAAACCTTTTACTGATTCTGGAGAATGTAAACAAAATCGATGAAGCCAATGCTTCAAAGCTAGCCCAACTTCAACAAAAATTTTACGAGAACAGTGCTTCATTTGTTATCTGCAAAGTACAATCTTCTGTTGAAGAACAGCTGGAAAAATTTGAACTTCTTCAAATGATGAATACTACCCCAACTGAAAGTGAAGCCTGGGATATTGTGCAAATGGAAGAAATAGAAAGAGAGCTGCTGAGCGGTGAGGAATAGTATCTTTTGCAAACCATCTTTCCGCTAGCTATGGAACATTGGTTTTGTCACTCACTTTTACGTTCCGAACTTTACTTGGCAAGCTGAACAATTTGCAGGATCGTTCTTCGCGTTGTTGCTATTTTTGTTGGAGTACAAGAGTGCGACGCAACAAAAGTTCAACTAATATACGGCGGCCGGGTCAATAAAATCAACGAACCATTTTTTTTGAAATGATAATCATCCTTGGTGATTTTCTTACATCATACTGCCCGAGGTTATAATCGCCAAACACCTGCTGCACCTGCATTTGCTGGTAGGCAAGCATTTCAGTAAAATCTCCCAATGAAAATTTCGCCACTTTTTCAGTATAAATTTCTTTATGTAAAACAGCGTCGTGTTCTATCTGTATTTTTTTGTAAAAATGCTCCTCATCCTGGCTGCGTGTTATGTGAAAATGTATGTCATCAATAATGGTTTCTTCTTTCAAAACAAAATGATCTTCTGCATAATGCACGTTAAGGTAATCTATTACAAAAATTCCGTTTGGTTTAACACTTTGTGCAATAGTTCGCAGGGCATCCTCATGTTCGCGACGGGTTTTAAAGTAGCCAAAACTGGTAAAAAAATTGAAAGCGTAATGGAAGTAATTAATATAAAAAGGTAACCGCATATCATGCACAAAAAAATGTAAAAGATCTGTTTCCGATTTAATTGCTCCGCTGATGGCGGGCTCTGAAAGATCTATACCGGTTACATCAAACCCCTGCCCGGCAAGTTGCCTGCTGTGCCTACCTTTGCCACAGGCAACATCCAGCATAAAACTCCCGGGCACAGGATTTAAGTAGAGCATTAACCGCTTAATAAATGCAGCGGCTTCTGTTTCATTTCGCTTGTAATAAAGCATGTCATAATAACGCGTACTGAACCATTCTTTATACCATTCGTTAAAAGCCATAAATATAAAAGTTAACGTAAAGTTAGCTAACAGAACAGGTTACGGGTTATTAATAATACACTTTTAAAATACCTAACGTTTGTGTGCAAAAAAAGTAATTTATTTCATTTATGTTTGCCATTAGCAAATTTGTTTAAGAAATGGCGCTAATCAAAAGTATTTCTGGAATACGTGGTACAATTGGTGGTAAACCGGGAGAAACACTAAGTCCCCTGGATATTGTAAAATTTACCGCAGCATACGGAACATTGTTACTAAAAAATAATCCCGAAAACAATAAGGTAGTTATTGGCAGGGATGGCCGCATTAGTGGCGAAATGGTTCAGCGCATTGTTGTAAGCTCACTAAATGCCTTGGGCATTAACGTAATTGACCTTGGCCTTAGCACTACCCCTACTGTTGAAATGGCGGTTACTTTTCATGAAGCTGCAGGCGGTATTATTTTAACAGCCAGCCATAATCCAAAAGAATGGAATGCATTGAAATTGCTAAACAGTAAAGGCGAATTCTTTAGTGCAGCTGACGGAGCCGAAGTGCTTGCGATTGCAGCTGCCGAAGATTTTAATTTCGCCGGTGTGGATAAATTAGGTTCGTATACGATTGACAACACAGCCCTGCAAAAACATATTGATGCAGTGGTTAATTACCCGCTCGTAGATATTGAGGCCATTAAAAAAAGTAAGTTTAAAATTGTGGTAGATGCTATTAACAGTACTGGCGCCATTGCTGTTCCGGCTTTGCTGAAAGCATTGGGTGTTAATGCAAAAGATATTACGGTGCTTAATGAAGAAGTGAACGGAAAATTTGCGCATAACCCCGAGCCATTACCCCAGCATTTAAACCAACTGTGTAATGAGGTAAATAAACAAAATGCGCACCTTGGTATTGCCGTTGATCCCGATGTAGACCGCCTTTGTTTTGTTTGCGAAGATGGCTCTCTTTTTGGCGAAGAATATACACTCGTTGCCATCGCAGATTTTGTTTTGCAAACTAGAAAAGGAAATACCGTAAGTAACATGTCATCAACTCGGGCCCTGAAAGATGTTACGATCAAAAATGGTGGTGAATATTTCCCCAGCGCTGTGGGCGAGGTAAACGTAGTTAACAGAATGAAAGAAGTAAATGCGGTAATCGGCGGCGAGGGGAACGGCGGCATCATCGTTCCCGATCTGCACTATGGCCGCGATGCACTCATTGGTATTGCACTGTTTTTAACCCAGCTGGCATTAAGCAAAAAGAGCGTAACCCAGTTACGCCGCCAATATCCCAATTACTTCATGAGCAAAAACAAGATAGAGCTCGACAACGGATTCGACGTAAACAAGATATTCGGCCACATACAAAAGAAATATAAAAACCAGCCCATAAATACCGAAGATGGTCTAAAGATCGAGTTCGATAACGATTGGGTACACCTGCGCACCAGTAATACCGAACCCATTATCCGTATTTATTCCGAAAGTAATTTCGAAACTACCGCCGAAAATATTGCCAGGCGCATAATGCACGACATCAGGGAAAGTATGTAATCCCCTGCCATAAAGGTTTTAATATTTTTGCAGCAATTACTATTTACATTTAGTAGCATAGTAGTTATTATTTTTGCACCCAACATTTATACATTAATCAACTTCGTTGCGTCGCACTCTTGTACTGCATAGTATTAATGAGCTTTGGGCTGCGAGGTTAAAATTCCCGTTTAAGGGCCAGGGGTATGGAAAGAATTTATTTGGACAATGCTGCAACTACTTCACTCGATCCGCTTGCACTGGAAGCTATGATGCCTTATCTCACAACGCATTTTGGCAATCCATCGTCTATTTACAGCTATGGAAGAGAAACCAGACTGGCAATTGAAAACGCAAGAAAAACTGTTGCGAAAATCCTGAATGCGCATCCAGCAGAAATCTTCTTTACCAGCGGTGGAACCGAGAGCAGCAATGCAGCAATAACCGCATCGGTGCATGATTTAGGCTGCAAACATATCATCTCGTCAAAAATAGAACACCACGCAACTTTACATACGGTTGAACATTTATACCAAACCGGCCAGGTTACTTTAAGTTATGTAAAGCTGCTCCCCAACGGCCATGTAGATATGGAAGATTTAGAGAAGCTACTCGCCGGCACCAACCAAAAATGTTTGGTTACACTAATGCATGCCAACAACGAAATTGGCAATATGCTCGATATACACGCTGTAGGAGAATTATGCAAATTATACAACGCCATTTTTCACAGCGATACTGTTCAAACGGTAGGGCATTTTCCTTTTGATTTGCGCAATACGCCGGTACATTTTATTACCGGTGCAGGTCATAAATTCCATGGCCCAAAAGGTGTTGGATTACTTTATATAAACGAAAATGTAAAAATTAAACCATTCATCAACGGCGGCTCGCAGGAACGCAATATGCGTGCAGGAACAGAAAACCTCTACGGCATAGTAGGCTTTGCAAAAGCGCTACAGATTGCCACAGAAAACTACCCAAAGGAAAGCGAATACATAAACGGTTTAAAACTGTATATGATGGAGCTGCTATCAAAAAATATCAAAGGAGTTGCTTTCAACGGAGATACGCTGGGTAGAAGTTTATATGCAGTGTTAAGTGCGAGTTTCCCCAAGACAGAAAAGAGTGAAATGATCCTTTTTAATCTCGACATTAATAATATCTGCGCCAGCGGTGGCAGCGCCTGCACCAGCGGCGCAGATGGAGGCAGCCATGTTATACAGGCAATTAATAATAACCCCAACCAGGTTACAGTAAGGTTTTCATTCAATAAGCATAATACCAAAGAAGAAATTGATCTGGTGGTTGAAAAGCTGCAGGATATGATCTAAAATATAACAGGCTGATTATTCTGCGGGCCATGGGATATTTTCTTTATCTGGTCTTATCCAGAATGCTCTTGCTTTTGTGGAAAACAGTGCTTCTCTGGAATAAAAATTCAACGCTAGTGTCTGGAACCATATTCGCTCCTTATAAAATTATTGCATAACATTAGTTTGTTGTCTTTCCCGTTTTCTTTCAAATACTGGCTAATTGTTTTAATCCAGAATAGTGTAAGCGTTTCGTGGTAACCTTTTGCAGGCGTGTTCACTACCCCAACAGATTTGTTGAACGTGAGAATCCCGGCTCTTAATATGCAGGTGGCTTCTTCAACAGAAAACTTGTTAAGCAGGTAAGTTGCTACAGTTAAATGTGCTTCATGCGTCCATTCTTTTAAAGGAAGTGTTAGATTTAGAAACCCAGCTACGAGATTTTCAATTTGCTGCTCATTTTTAAAATGACCGTTCATTTTAATTTATTCGGTTAACTAAATCTTTCGAATTTTACTTTGCGACGGTTAATCCGTTTAGCAGATTTTCAAGTTCTTTTTTATATTCGCTAAACAGGCTTTGTGCGGTATAGGTTAATAATTGAATGGTTCCTTTATCACCTGAATAATAATAACCCAGGTAAGTAAACTTTACACCCTGAACAGTTCCGTCCATCTGCATAAAAAAAATTTTCACTCCATTTACAAACCGGTATTCTTCATTAACTACCGCCATGTCAGCAGATACTTTTCTTGCGTTGGCAAATGCTGCTTCTTTTAGGTTTTCGATCGGCATTTCTATTCTTTCTGTTATCAATATACCGCCTGCATCTTTTTCCTTTAAACTAAATTCAAATTCCAAAGCGTCACCTGAGTCTCCTTTTTTAAAACTCCATTTTTTAGGATTTAAGAAGATACTTACATTTTCAACTTTGGAACTTTTTACCTGGAATGTAGCATCAGGGTTTTTATAGAAAGCAATTTTATTGGTATCAACTATTCTTCCAATTTTGGTAATATCATCAACGTACTTCCAGGTACCGTCATTATTAAGAATAACTTCATCGCCATTATCTGTAACAGCTTTAATTTGGGCAGTTAAAATCTGTGCAGTCGTTAAGAAAAAAAATAAAAGGGAAAATAATTTCATACTTAATTTTTTGATTTTTTCCAGGGTGCAGGAAAATTTTGATTTACAGGCAACGATTTATTGTTTTTTAAAGACGCCATGAAACCCAAACGTACAAGTGAGTGACACAACAGACGATGCCATATTAAACTAAAGCCCGTCAACAAAGGTTATTCTGCCGTATCGTAACCCCATTTAATCCAGATAGCCCCCCAGGTAAAACCGCCGCCAAACGCCGAGAGTACAATGTTATCGCCTTTTTTTAGGCGTGGTTCCCACTCCCACAAACAGAGTGGGATAGTGCCTGCCGTAGTGTTGCCATACTTCTCAATATTGATCATCACTTTTTCTGTAGATAGGCCCATACGGTTTGCCGTAGCATCAATTATGCGCAGGTTGGCCTGGTGCGGCACAAGCCAGGCAATATCGTTGGCACTTAGGTTATTGCGCTCCATAATTTCGGCGCTTACATCAGCCATACCTTTTACCGCGAATTTAAAAACAGCCTTGCCTTCCTGGTAAATAAAATGCTCTTTATTGGTAACGGTTGCAACCGACGCAGGGTTAACAGAACCGCCTGCTTTTTGATAAAGATAATTGCGGCCACTTCCGTCGCTTCTTAAAATAGTATCGAGTATGCCGGTCTCGTCAACAGATGGTTCCAGTAAAACCGCACCTGCGCCATCGCCAAAGATTATGCAGGTAGCACGGTCAGTATAATCAACAATAGAACTCATTTTATCGGCGCCTACTACAATAATTTTTTTGTATTTGCCACTTTCAATAAACATGGCACCGGTAGCAAGTGCATATAAAAAACCACTACATGCTGCGCTTACATCAAAACTCCAGGCATTGGTTGCGCCGAGTTTATCAGAAATAATATTTGCTGTTGAAGGAAAAAGCATGTCTGGCGTTACCGTACCGCAAATAATGCAGTCTATATCGGTAGCCTTAAGATTTTTTTTGCGGAGTATCTCCTCTATGGCAGGTACAGCAAGATCGCTGGTGCCAAGGCCGTCTCCCTTTAATATTCTTCTTTCGCTGATGCCGGTTCGGGAACGTATCCATTCATCATTGGTCTCCACCATCTTTTCCAGTTCTGCATTCGTCAACCTGTACTCCGGAACATATCCTCCAACCGCCGTAATGGCAGCAGTTATTTTACTCATATCATAAAATTAAGTGGACAAAAGTATTGAAATATCATTTAACCAAATACCCTGTTTTATCACCCGCTTTTACCTGGGAAATAATTATCAATAAATTTTTGAACCGGGCTGCAGAACCTTTGCTCAAAGTCCCTTGCGTCGCACACTTGTACTATTGAAAATTAATTCAACTTCAACAGCCAAAACACAAACAAAAACATCGCTTCCAACTAATTTCCACCGCATAAAAAAATTACACTATCGTCTGTTAGTTTTATTAATTCTTTCAGTTAGTTTTGCGGCTTACAAAATTCAAGGTATGGAATTTCAGTTAACAGAAGAACAGCTTATGATTCAAAAAGCGGCACGCGACTTTGCCGTAAATGAATGTTTGCCCGGCGTAATAGAACGTGATGAGCATCAGAAATTCCCCCGCGAACAAATAATGCAGCTCGCCGATCTCGGCTTTATGGGCATGATGGTAAAACCTGAATATGGCGGCGCAGGAATGGATACCATGAGTTATGTGCTTGCCATGGAAGAAATTAGTAAGATTGATGCAAGTGTGAGCGTTTGTATGAGCGTAAACAACAGCCTTGTAAGCTGGGGCCTTGAAGCCTATGCCAGCGAAGAACAAAAACAAAAATACCTCTTTCCTCTGGCTCAGGGTAAGAAGGACGGAGAGTTATATATTGGCGCATTTTTATTAAGTGAACCCGAAGCCGGCAGCGATGCAACTTCCCAAAAAACTACTGCAGAGGATAAGGGCGACTACTATCTTTTAAATGGAACCAAAAACTGGATAACCAATGGTAATAGCGCCAGTGTGTATCTTGTAATGGCACAAACAGATGCCAGCAAAGGTTCGCAGGGAATAAATGCTTTGATCGTTGAAAAAAACTGGCCTGGCGTAACGATTGGCGCAAAAGAAAATAAACTTGGCATACGTGGCAGCGATACGCACAGCATTATGTTTACCGATGTAAAAGTGCCCAAAGAAAACAGGATTGGCGCCGATGGTTTTGGTTTTAAATTCGCGATGAAGACTTTGGCTGGCGGCCGCATTGGCATTGCATCGCAGGCATTAGGTATTGCCAGTGGCGCCTATGAGTTATCGCTTAAATATGCTAAAGAAAGAAAGGCATTTGGCAAAGAAATTATGCACCACCAGATTATCCAGTTTAAACTTGCGGATATGGCTACACGCATAGAAGCTTCGCGATTACTTTGTCTTAAAGCAGCCTGGGAAAAAGATAATGGAGTGGATTACACGTTAAGTTCTTCCATGGCAAAAGTTTACTCAAGCGAAACCGCCATGTGGACTGCAACCGAAGCAGTACAAATTCTCGGGGGTTATGGTTATGTAAAAGAATTTCATGTTGAACGATTAATGCGTGACGCAAAAATTACACAGATATACGAAGGTACCAGCGAAGTTCAACGTATTGTAATAAGCCGGAGTATTTTAAAATAGGTTTTGTTTAAGAATACACACAAATAAAGCCCTGCCACTATTGGCGGGGCTTTTATTTATTTATGAGCCCGGAAAAATAAGGAGTCAGGCTTACGTATGGCTATTAAACATTGTTGGCCGCACACTTGACTTGTACTGCAACAATTCTACCTTGCAAATACACCGCTGATTCATTATTAATCCGTTACTTTATCACGACCAATGAAAAAAATTACGTCAATATTTTTAATCCTGTTTTGTTTAAACAGTTTTCAGCAACGATGCATTGCGCAAGACAGCTTACTTGTAAATTTTCTGCTTCACCGAATAGCAGATCAGCAGATAAACAAAGACGATTATTTTCTTACCGGTATATTCCCTTCTTACATTTCAAACAATGAAACTTTCCATGCCACCAAAAAAGACAATAATATTTTTTTCAACACTTTAATCTCCTATACACTAATTGACATAAAAGACGGCGTTTCGAAAGATAATCAAATATTGATTGATGCAATACTCGCAAAAGCAAAACCAATCTATCCAAAATTCCAAAATTCAAACGGGCGCAACACCTATAATTTCTGGCGTACAGACACTACTTTCAAATATCCGTATACAGATGTAATAAACCCATTTTTAAAAGACATTACCCTTCCAGATGATATGGACGATACTGTACTTTCCCTGCTTGCGCTTGATGCAGACGATTCAACCGCAGAAGCTGCACACCAACTTATGCAATCCTTTACCAATAACGATTCCAGTAAACTGAGATCTGTAATAAAAATGTACCGGCAATACCCCGCTTATTCTACCTGGTTTGGCAAAAAATTTCCGGTAGTTTTTGATGTAAGCGTACTTTGCAATTTACTCGGTTTTGTTCAGCATTATAACCTTGCATGGACAAAGGCAGACTCTGCAAGTCTTGATGTTATTGTAAAAACAATTGAAAATAATTATCATATTTCACAGCCTGAATATGCTTCACCTTATTATCCGAAAACATCACTCATTTTATACCACATTGCCCGGCTGATGAATGTGAAATACATTTCGCAGCTAGAGGCCTTAAAAGTGAAACTAGTTACTGATGCTGTGAGTGAATTTGCACATTCAGGCAATATCTTGGAAAAAGTAATTCTAAGCAATGCCATTTTAAAATGGGGTTACCTGCCACCAGAAATTCAACTGCCTGAAACAGGTACCGTGGAAGCGCAAATTGAGCTGAATGATTTTGCTTTCTTCATGGGAAATATTCCTTCCTATTTTCCAAACACAATACGCAGGTTTGCTACGAACAAAAAGATTGGTTTGTTTTACCACCATTGCCCGGCTTATAATGATGCATTGTTGCTGGAATATTTGCTATTAAAAAAAAGTAAGTTTTGATACGCCCGCTGATGAAAGCCCCTCCTTGCTCTGTTTGTACAAGAGTGCGACGCAAGTAAAGTTGAAAAGAGATATAGTGCCGGGTACAAAAAAATTATCTAATCCAAGGGGTATTCAATATGGATGAGCTTCGTACACGCAACGGTTGCTTTTTCCCGGTGGCTTTCCATTGCAAGTTCTATTATGCGGATGGTATTATAGCCATGTTCTGCACGCTCCCTCAGGGGCATATTTTGCCTGATGGTTTTATACAGGTTTTGATAATACAGACCATAATTTCCTTTTGACGAAAGGTACTTTTCGTTAATAATTTTGCCCTCAACTTCGGTGTGCAGCAGGCCGTAATATTCAGTTTTCTCCTCCCCCCAACCGGGCACTTCTGTCGGCAGTTTACCGGCCCGCATGAATACTTCCTGTGGGTCTTCACCATATTTAATAAAAGAGCCTGCGGTGCCATGTATCATGTAACGGGGGCCGGGTTCCCGCACCAGCATGCCACTTTTTAATATAACTTTTGTAAAGCCATAATCTAATTTAAGTTCAAAATTATCTACAGTTCTGGCATGTGGCCTTTGCATTCGAATATCGGCAGTTACCGCACCCGGCATACCAAATAAATACAATGCCTGATCAATAAGGTGCGAACCCAGATCGTATAAAATTCCGCTGCCGGGCGTATTTTCCTCACGCCATGCGTTGGGTTTGGCTTCAGGGCGGTAGCGGTTATAATGGGCTTCAAATTCGTGTACCGTTCCCAATAATCTTTTGCCAAGTATTTCTTTGATCGTTAAAAAATCACTTACATAACGCCTGTTTTGAAAAACACTGAGCGTTTTATTTTCCTGTTGCGAAATGGCTATCAATTCTAGTGCGTCATCTGTATTGTTGGTAAATGGCTTTTCTAAAACAACATTTTTACCCGCTAATAAAGCAGCCCTGGCATAAGGCAAATGCGTATCGTTTGGTGTTGTAATAATAATCAGCTCCACCTCATCAATCAAAAGTAATTCTTCAATTGACCGTACAATTTTTGCAGCAGGAAAAAGGTTTTTCGATTCTTCCAAACGCCGTTCCAGCACTGCAACAACTTTATAGTTCTCCGGCTGTGTTACAATAAAAGGAGCATGCATATACTTGCCTGCCACGCCAAAACCAACGATCGCTGTTTTTATGGGATTGTTCATTTTAGAATAATATTAATACTTAAGTTTTCAAATATAATAAAGGTAGACTATCTCAAACCACCTTAAAATAATTGCCTTAAATGTTAAAGCGCAAACAATTTGCTTTTTTATGTAAGGCAAACACCGTTATTTCGTATATGATAAAAACATGTTTTATGAAAAATAATTTGCTTAGATCCAGTTTCTTTTTGTTGGCGGTGGTTGTTTTGGCATCCATATTTGCTTTTGCTAACCCGGCAAAAAAAATAACTGCAAACAAATCAGACGAAAAAGGTATCCAGTTTATAGAACAGGATTGGAACAAAGCACTTAAACAGGCTAAAGACGAAAAAAAACTATTATTTATAGATATCTATGCAACCTGGTGCGGCCCGTGCAAAATGCTTAAGAAAAACACTTTTTCCGATGAAAGCGTTGGCGCTTTTTTTAATTCGAATTTTGTAAACATTTCTGTTGACGGCGAAAAAACCGTAGGCCCTGAGTTGGCAAGAAAATTTTCATTGGAGGGTTACCCAACCCTTATTGTTGCCGATGCGGATGGAAACCCGCTTCTTTACACTGTAGGATATATTAGCGCAGAACAACTCATGAATTTTGCAAAAGAAGCATTGAAGAAGAAATCATAATATCAGTTTGCCATCCGTCAGCAATAGTTTTGTTTTAAGGATGGCAGCTATCGAAATAGAGTCTGTAATAAAACCATTTTGTACCATTTGATACACTTCATCAAATGGTATTTTTTTTATAACAAGCTGTTCTGTTTCCTCTGGCGCAGCAATGTGCTGAGATAAGCCCGTGGCAACATAAACAAAGCATTGCTCATCTGATACAGAATTAGATAAATACATCATAATCACCTGCTGCCAACGCTCCGCCCTTAACCCGGTTTCTTCCAATAATTCCCTTTTCGCCGCCTCCAGCGGATTTTCTTTATGCGGGCTGCCGCCTTCCGGTATTTCCCAGCTGTAACTGCCTAAAGTAAACCGGTACTGACCTACCAAATAAGTATTCAACTCCTTGTCAAGCGGTACAATTCCTACAGCCACATGCTTAAAATGAACCGTACCATAAATGCCTTTTCCGCCAGATGGATTGATCACATTATGGTGGGTAACAGCAATCCAGTCATTCGTATAAATCTCTTCCTGGTCAATTACCTCCCAGGGATTATTTTGCTCGTTCATAGGATGAAGGTAAATACCTGCTTTAGCATTTTTACTGATTACCGCAATTTTTTAAAAATATTATTCACCATACTCCGCTAACTTTTTTTATTATGAACACAACTCCGTTAGCGCCATTTAACTTCTGTTGCTGTTTACATTGCACAGCGCAGTGTTCGCACTCTTGCACAACAATAATTTTTCCCAGTAATACTGCACAGTCGACGCGAATTATTCAGCTTTACCTTCCATAAAAACAATACCCTTATTATCACCACTATTTCAGCTAAATTGCCGCCACAAAAATTTTACGATGGAACATTATTCACACACTGCAGCAGAAAGGTTCATGCGCTACGTACAGGTAGACACACAAAGTGATCCACACAGCAATTCCCATCCTTCCACCGAAAAACAAAAAGACCTGAGTACCATACTGGCAGCAGAATTAGCCACTATTGGATTAACTGATGCGCATTCGGATGAGTATGGTTATGTATATGCAACCATTCCATCAAATTCCAAAAATGAAGTTCCCGTAATTTGCTTCTGTAGTCATGTAGATACGGCACCGGATTGCAGCGGCACAAACGTAAAACCCATACTGCACCGGCATTACAACGGAGAGGACATTGTATTGCCTGATGATGAAACACAGGTAATCAGTGAAAAAGATTATCCTTATTTAAATGAACATATTAACCACGATATTATTACCGCCAGTGGCCTAACCTTATTGGGTAGTGATGACAAAAGTGGCATCGCTATAATCATGGATACGGCCAATTATCTGGTTACGCATCCTGAGGTAAAACATGGCACGGTAAAAATCCTGTTTACACCAGATGAAGAAGTAGGAAAAGGAACTGTAAAACTTGATCTGCAAAAGTTAGGTGCTGATTTTGCTTATACGCTCGATGGCGGCGAAGCAGGTACATTTGAAGATGAAACTTTCAGCGCCGATGGTGCAAAAATTACCGTTCATGGCGTTATTGCCCACCCCGGTTACGCAAAGGATAAAATGGTGAATGCTTTAAAGATTGCAGGTGAAATTTTAGCCGCCTTACCTAAGCATGAATTCAGTCCGGAAACTACACATTTAAAAGAAGGTTTCATACATCCCGTTGGCGTAAATGGCATTGCAGAAAAAGCAGTGATAGAGTTTATTATACGCGACTTTCAAACGTCAAATCTTGCGCTTTATCAAGAAAATTTAAAGGCCATAGCCACAGAAGTTTTGCGGCGTTATCCCAAAGCAACTATGGAGTTCGAAGTGTGGGAGCAATACCGCAATATGAAAGAAATACTGGATTTGCACCCCAGGGTAACAGCCAATGCCACAGAGGCGTACAATCGTGCGGGACTTACCGTGCGCAACGAACCCATTCGCGGCGGCACCGATGGTAGTCGCTTAAGTTTTATGGGCCTCCCCTGTCCCAATATTTTTACAGGCATGCAAGCTATCCACAGCAGGCACGAATGGGTTGGAGTAAAAGATATGGAAAAGGCGGTAGAAGTATTGGTGCATCTGGTGCATGTTTGGGAACAAGGTTTTACAGCACCGGCTTAAAAGGCAGATAACCGCAATAATATTATTCCTTTTACCCTGCGTTTATTTTTTGTAATTAAAATTTTGGATCAGTAAGCAATAGGCAGCAATAAATTCCTTGCCACTCTGCATGGGCTGCCTGCAAAAGATTTCTAACGAAGAACGCATCATTAGGAGTAAACGGATTTTGCTCTGGCAAATAAAATGAACGGAGAAAAAGCAGCTGCCTTTGGATACACAAAACAGTTAAAAAATTTAATGACACATACCCAATTGCTTTGAATGATTTTGGCCGGTTAACTTCTTTAAACGAAAATGATTCGGCGATAATAAAAAACATGCATAGATTTTTATCAATGAGGAATATAGTTCTGCGACAAGCCGCCAACCGTTACTTCGGTAAAGCCAAATAAAATTACAGAAGTAAAAAGCAGATTGCCCCAGGTTTGGTGGGCAATCTGCAAATAATGCCAAATACTATTACCGCAGCCCGTCCCAAAAAAATTCTCTGCCTTATTTTTCCGTCGCACACTTTACATTTGCAGCTCAAAATTTTTGAACAAAAAAATCGGGGAGGGGGTTCTTATGAAAGTAATGAAGTTTGGCGGCACCAGTGTGGGTAAGCCGGAACGTATGCGGCAGGTGGCCCAGTTAATTACCAGGGGCAACGAGGCTAAAATAGTTGTGCTGAGCGCTTTAAGCGGCAGTACCAATGCGCTGGTTAACATTAGTAATAATATAGCCAATGGCGACAGGGTTGCAGCCAAACGAAAGATTGATGAGCTCGAAGCGCATTACAGAAGTTTTGTGCTCGACCTGGTTTCAACGGAAGAAGCAAGGGCCAAAGCAAACGCAGTAGTTACAGAGCATTTTGAATTTCTTACCATCATCCTTAAAATTTCTTTCAGTGAAGCGCTTAATAAAGATATCCTTGCGCAGGGCGAGCTGATGAGCACCAAACTTTTCAGCATTTACCTCGAAGAAAACGGCATCAATCATTTGCTGTTGCCTGCAATGGAGTTTATGAGCATCGACAATAACGAAGAGCCACAGATAGGAAGCATAAAAGTAAAACTAAGCCAGTTGCTGAAACAGCACAGCGATAAAAATTTGTTTGTAACACAGGGTTATATCTGCCGCAATGTAAAAGGCGAAGTAGATAATCTAAAACGCGGCGGCAGCGACTATACTGCATCGCTTATTGCCGCAGCCATCAATGCAACTGTCTGCGAAATATGGACAGATATTGACGGCATGCACAACAACGATCCGCGTGTGGTTGACAAAACAGTGGCCATAGACCAGCTTAGTTTCGAAGAGGCTGCAGAGCTTGCTTATTTTGGTGCGAAGATTTTACATCCTGCATGTATATGGCCAGCACAAATGTATAATGTGCCGGTAAAGCTGTTAAACACTTTGCAGCCCGAAGCGCCTGGCACCACTATAGAACGTAATGCGAACAGCCTTGGCGTAAAAGCGGTTGCAGCAAAAGATGGCATTATTGCCATACGCATCAAGAGCAGCCGAATGCTGTTGGCTTATGGTTTTTTAAGAAAAATATTCGAAGTGTTTGAAAAATATAAAACATCCATCGACATGATCACCACTTCCGAAGTGGCGGTTTCTGTAACCATAGACACCGATGTTTATCTCGATTCTATCATTAAAGAGCTCGAACCATTTGGTACCGTAGAGATCGATGAAAACCAGGCCATCGTTTCAATTGTTGGTAACGAAATTGCGCAAACCCCCGATGTATTAAAGAAAGTATTCGATGCCATTACCGCCATACCGGTGCGCATGGTAAGTTATGGTGGCAGCAGGCACAATATTTCCCTGCTTATTCCCGCCGCTTATAAAAAAGAAACACTGCAGTTGATTAATAAAGGCGTGTTTGGTTTGTAAAATATATTACCTTATAAAAATACCCGGTAAGCTTAAACGTTTGCCGGGTATTTTTTTGGGCCCGGCTGTAGAATATGAATGATGCTTTACTTGCGTCGCACCCTTGTACGTTCTAATATTTTATGAAGCTTTTATTGTAGCGTAGATTGTAGCGAAGCATTTTGCTAAAGCGGCCAACATCGGCGCAGCTTTTATTACAGGCTGGTACAAACAAAAATCCCCGGCAAGACCACCAGAGATTTTTTTTTCAACCCTAAACCTTAAAAAACCAGCCATTAGAAAAAATAAATGCTAACGCAAATAAAATGCGTTGCTGTTTAAATTTTATGCTCAACCCTGGGCTGGTTTTAAACACCACTAACGGTTATACTAATGGTATCGCTCCACTGCCCCACTGGTGCATCATCAATACGGTAAATACAACGGTATTTCCACACCGCCGCACCGGCAGGTAGTGTAAAGGTATCGGTGTAGTTGGGCACCGTATCTGTTGCCAGAAATACAAAACTGCCCGCACCCCTGTCTACATAAATATCAATGCCATCGGCCGATTTTCTTTTCCATACTATTTCCGGGTGGCCGCCATTAACCAACCTTAGTTGTATCAGCGGTTTCATGTCGTTTACATTATCCTGTGCAACTTCTTCACCCTCCAGACCAAGGTCTTTACCATCTGCCACCGTATAATTTATATTCGCTTTTATAGTCTGCGCCAGAGCACTTACAAAAACGAAAATGCCCGGATCAACAGGTGGCGGTGCAACTCCAAGCGATGGTGGAACCGGCTCTACCGATGCTGAACCACCAGCAGGCACACCACTGGTAAGCTCGGTTCTGTACCTCGTTAACTTCGATACGAATTCCTTAAACTGATTTACATAATTTACCCAATAGTTAAAAACAAGAAAAGAAGCGGCCACCCTTGCAATATCTGCCGCGCTTAGGTTGTACTTAACCTGGTAACCGGCCAGCTTACCTGAAAAATTCTGTAGCCATAAAAGCCTGTCCGCATCATTTTGCGGCATAAATGTTCTTTTCATAAAAATCATTTTTAAATTAAAATAGAAAGGTTTAATAATTTGATTCAGTCGCCTGTTTTTTTAGGTCATTATTGTTGCTACCGATGGTATGCCGTAGTGCTGCCGGGTGTATGCCGTAGTGCTACCGGGTGTATGCCGTATTGCTACCGGTTGTATGCCGTAGTGCTACCGGGTATATGCCGTAGTGCTACCGGTTGTATGCCGTAGTGCTACCGGGTGTATGCCGTAGTGCTACCGGGTATATGTTGTAGTGCTACCGGGTGTATGTTGTAGTGCTACCGGGCGTATGCCGTAGTGCTACCGGGTGTATGCCGTAGTGCTACCGGGTGTATGCCGTAGTGCTACCGGGTGTATGCCGTAGTGCTACCGGGTGCTGCCCAAAGCAATAAGCAACAACACAAATGATTGAAAAACAGGTATTTAATAGAATTTTACCCCAATAGGGGCGTGTTAGGTGGGCTGTGGTTGTGAAGCAGATACATACCAAAAGTTTTAAGGTTGTACCCATGCATTTGCACGGGTAGTTTTAGGGGGGTACGGTATGCTGACTGACTAACTGGTTACTAAATTATAAAAAAAATGAATGATACAAAAAAAATTTACCTGGTTAACCCGGCAAAAAAAAAATTCGCCGCCGCTCAGAAATAAATAATTATTTTTAAAAAGCATTTACTAACTACAATTACTATTATAGTTTGCATTTGGTTAAGCCATTAACCACTGCAGAAAGTGATTTACCCTTAAAAAATAAATAATGAAAAAAAATCGGCTTTTAAATACGGGATTTGGGGAAGGGAATACGGGAAATGAAAAAAGCGACTTGCGCCGCTTTAAATGTTTTCACAACGGAATAATCCTTATTGTGATTTGCTTTCAATCAGGTAAAATTAAAACTTAAACCAACAAAACAAAATAAATTATGAAAACAATTTTGGGACTCGACTTAGGGACGAATAGTATTGGGTGGGCATTAGTGGAAGTGGACGAAAATAATAAACCTATCCGCATTGTTGCGATGGGATCAAGAATAATACCTTTAAGTTCAGATGATAGAGATGAATTTAAAAAAGGGCAAGCAATATCAAAAAATCAAAACAGAACAACTGCAAGAACACAACGCAAAAGCTACAACAGAAAACAATTAAAAAAAAGTGATGATTTTAAATATAGCCTCAAGAAACTTCTTATCGAACTTAATATTTTTCCTTCAAAAGAATTAATGCAATTACCAAGTTTAGATTTATGGAAACTAAGGAGTGATGCGATATCGGAAAATGAAAATATCACTCCAGGACAATTAGGGAGGATATTTTATATGCTCAACCAAAAACGTGGCTACAAATCTGCAAGAAGCGAAGCTAATCAGGATAAAAAGGACACAGAATATGTAGCTGAAGTAAAAGGAAGATACACACAATTAAAAGAAAGAAACCAAACTATAGGCCAATATTTTTATAATGAATTATTGGTTTCGAAAAGAGATAATCAATACTTCCGTACAAAAGAGAGGGTATATCCAAGAGAAGCCTACATGGAAGAATTTGATGCAATTATTAATGCTCAAAAGGCGAAAAATAATTTTCTTACCGATGAGGTTATTGATAGGCTGCGCAATCAAATAATTTATTATCAAAGAAATCTAAAATCGCAAAAAGGTTTGGTAAGCATTTGCGAATTTGAAGGCTTTGAGAAAACGTATATTGATAAAGAAACCCAGAAAGAAAAAAAAGCCTTTGTTGGTCCAAAGGTAGCACCTAAGACTTCCCCCCTATCTCAATTGTGTAAGATTTGGGAAGCTGTAAACAATATATCATTAAAAGTAAAAAATCCGGAAGGCAGTAAATATAAATGGAGTGACAAAATTCCTGTACTTGAAGAAAAGAAAAAAATAGCAGAATATCTTAGTAAGAATGCAAATCTTGAGTTTAAAGATTTATTGGCAATATTGCAACTAAAAAAAGAAGATGTTTACGCTAATAAACAAATACTTAAAGGTATACAAGGCAATATTACCTATGCAGATATTAAAAATATCGTAGGAGAAAATGATGCTTTGCAATTTAACTTACACATTAATCCTACAAAAAAATTAGCCGTTTTAGTGGACAAAAAAACTGGTGAAATTTTAAAAGAATTGGAAGGCGGCCAAATAGATGCAAAACTTGAACATGAACCTCTCTATCAACTTTGGCATACAATCTATTCAATTCAAGATCTTCAAGAATGTAAGGCAGCATTGATAAAAAGATTTAATCTAAATGAATACATAGCCGAAAAGCTTTCAAAATTAGATTTTAACAAACAAGCATTTGGTAATAAATCAAATAAAGCAATGCGAAAGATATTGCCATATCTTATGCAGGGTTATGATTACTCTCAGGCTTGCAGCTTTGCTGGGTACAATCATTCAAATAGCCTTACCAAAGAAGAACAGGCAGTAAAAATTACCAATGATAAATTGGAGTTGTTGCCAAAGAACACTTTAAGGCAACCAATAGTTGAAAAGATTATTAACCAAATGATAAATGTGGTTAATGCCATTATTGAAACATATGGCAAACCTGATGAAATAAGAGTGGAATTAGCAAGGGAATTAAAACAAAGTAAAGAAGAACGTAACGATGCAGACATTCAAAACTCCAATAATAAAAAGCTGAATGATGAAGTTGCAAAAAGATTAGAAGCATTGGGCCTACCAACTACCAAAAGATACATTCAAAAATATAAATTTATCTTTCCTGTAAGAGATACAAAGAAAATAAAAGAAGCACAGGTAATAAATCAATGTATTTATTGCGGGCAAACATTCAATCTTTCTGAAGCATTAAGCGGCGATAATTTTGATATTGACCATATAGTACCACAGGCATTACTTTTTGATGATTCGCAAACAAATAAGGTATTGGTGCATAGAAGTTGCAATGTAACTAAAACCAATAAAACAGCCTACGACTATATTGCGATGAAAGGGGATGCTGCTTTAGTAGAATATATAGAACGTGTAGATGATTGGTTTAAAAGGGGTATTTTATCTTATAGCAAAATGCAGCGGCTAAAAGTTTCTTATGAAGAATATTTAGATCGAAAAAGAAAGAAAAAAGAAACAGAAATTGATAAGAGATTATGGGAAAATTTTATTGACCGTCAACTGCGGGAAACACAATATATAGCGCGTAAATCAAAAGAAATACTTCAACAAATTTGTAATAACGTTACTGCTACTGAAGGCACAGTTACTGCTACCCTGAGGGAACTATGGGGCTGGGGCGATGTGTTGATGAATTTACAACTTCCCAAATACAAAGAACTTGGACAAACAATAATAAAAGAATGGACAAGTGACCATGGCAAAAGAAAACATCAAAAGGAAGAAATAATCAATTGGGGAAAAAGAGATGACCACCGGCATCATGCTATAGATGCTTTGGTAATTGCATGTACCCAGCAAGGTTTTATTCAACGTATTAATACTTTGAGTTCTGATGATGTAAAAGATGAAATGAGGAAGGAATTAAAAGCAAAGAATGAATATAATGATCGTTTAAATCTTTTAGAGAATTACTTAGTTGATAAAAAACCTTTTACCACTTCACAAGTAGAAAAACATGCGGAGCAAATTTTAATATCCTTTAAAGCCGGTAAAAAAGTAGCTACCAAAGGGGTTAGGAAAGAAAAAGCAGATGGCAAAAAGATAGTAGTGCAATCTGATATTATTATACCACGGGGTGCTTTGCACGAACAGTTTGTTTATGGGAAAATAAAAACAATTGCTAAAGACTTTAAAACTGATTCACTCATTAAATATCCTATAAAATACATTTTTGAAAATAGTAATTTAATTGCGGAGCCTGTCATTAAAAGATTAGTTGAAAAAAGGCTATCAGAATTTAGTAACGATGTTAAGAAAGCCATTGAATCTTTAAAAACATCACCAATTTATATTGATGAGGAAAATACAAAATCACTATTAGCCGCTTATTGCTATAAATATGAATTTGTGATTAAGTATAAAATTACCGACTTAAAAAAAGAAGATGTAAAATATATTGTTGATGAAAAAGTAAAGCAGGTTATAGAACATAGATTAAACCAATTTAATGGAAAAGAAAAAGAAGCCTTTAAAACAGAGGTATGGTTTAATGAAGAAAAACAAATACCAATTCGAACGGTAAGATGCTTTACAGGGTTATCGGCAGTTGAAGCTGTTAAAAAAGATGAAAATGGAGAAGATATAGGATTCTCTTTATTAAAAAATAATCATCATTTAGCAATCTATCTTGACAATGAAGGAACTAAGGTGCAGCACCTTTGTACCTTTTGGCACGCCGTAGAACGGAAAAAATATAAGGTGCCTTATGTTATTAAAAAAACTAATGAAATTTGGAACTACTTACTTCAAAAAGAAGTTCCCCAATCTTTTTTAGAGAAATTACCGGAGGATAATTTAGAATTAGTATTAAGTATGCAAGAAAATGAAATGTTCATTTTAGGATTGCCAAAAGCTGAGGCGGAAGAGGCTATAATTCAAAAAGATAAAATACTTTTAAGTAAACACCTATACTTGACTTGGAGTATTTCAATAAATAAATATTGGTTTAGGCATCACTTAGAAACTAAAAATTCAGATCTCAAAAAGACAGAAGGTGCAAGAGAAAGCAAACGACTTTATGAAATAAGCAGTGTAAAAGGATTGATGGAGCTAAACCCTATTAAAGTCAGATTGAATCATTTAGGAGAAATAACAAAAATTGGAGAATCTTGATGAAATGCATCATCTGTATAGAAACACCAAGCGATCTACTTTTTCCGCAGAGTCTCCTGCAAGGGACTCTGCGGATAGTTAGGTAGTAAATAATATCGCATTGCGCTAAGCATTACGGTTCACTGATACAAACACAGGATGATTGCCTATTGCCCAATAAAGAACAGCGGTACAAGTGAGTGACACAACAAAGTTGCCATGAAATACTATAGTTCGGCTCCGCTCACTACTCATCTAAAAAAATTAAAACCCGCACACCATGATAAAACGCACCATCTGTATAGAAACACCCTGCCACGTTAAATGCAATAACGATCAGTTGGTGGTAAGCTACAGCCATATAAAAGGTTTGGAAGATAGGGCAGATAAAACAGTACCGATTGAAGATATAGGGATGCTGGTACTGGAGCATCAGCAGATTACGCTAACGCATTATTTATTGGATAAGCTGCTGGCAAATAACGCTTCGGTTATTACTTGCAACGAAACCCACCACCCTACCGGTATGATGTTGCCCCTTGAAGGCAATACGCTGCAAAGCGAAAGGTTCCGCGCACAGATAGAAGCAACCGAACCTTTAAAAAAACAACTGTGGCAGCAAACGGTAAAAGCGAAGATCAGTAACCAGGCGGCGGTATTTAAAAAATGGAACCTGCCCAATAAACAGCTTATCAATTTATCGCTCTCCGTTAAAAGCGGCGATGCGAATAATAACGAAGCAGTAGCCGCAGCATATTACTGGCAAAACCTGTTGCCCCCTGCATGGAATTTCTTTCGCAAAAGAGAAGGGCCGCCACCTAATAATTTACTCAATTATGGGTATGCCATTATAAGGGCAGGTATGGCAAGGGCACTTGTTGGGGCAGGGCTTTTACCCACGCTGGGCATTTTTCACCGCAACCGCTACAATGCCTATTGCCTTGCGGATGATATGATGGAACCTTACCGGCCCTTTGTGGATGTGATTGTGCGGAGCATTATAGACCATACATCGGTGGTAGAAACCCTTACCCAGGAAATAAAAGTGCAGTTGCTTAAATTACCAACTGTAGATGTACTGCTGGATGATGGCACCAGCCCCCTGATGATTGCCATGCAGCGAACCGCAACCTCACTCGCCAAGTGTTATGCAGGTGAGCAACGCAGACTCCTTTATCCTGAAATCCCATGAACATTGAACCACTCAAGATTAAACGCATACCGTATTATGTGGGTATTAGTTTTTTTTGACCTGCCGACTGAAACCAAAAAGGAACGGAAGACCGCCGGTGATTTTAGAAAGAAAATTATCGCCGATGGGTTTGCGATGTTTCAATTCTCCATTTACCTGCGCCATTGCGCCAGTATGGAAAATGCACAGGTGCATATAAAAAGGGTAAAAAAAATACTACCCGAAAAAGGGCATGTGGGCATAATGAGTATTACCGACAAACAATTTGGGATGATGGAGATTTTTCAGGGAAAAAAAGTAGCAGAGCAAATGGATATACCCCAGCAATTAGAACTTTTTTGAGCATACAGGAATAAAAAAAAGCCTTCCGGTATTTAAACCGGAAGGCTTTTTAGTTCTTTTTTTAGTTCTGTTTTCTTTTAAAACCCTTACCTGTAAACGCTTTTAGCGTAAGCTGTTGTTATCAAAGATCGAAAGAACTAAGATTGAAAGCAAATCACAACTAAATAACCGTTCGCAATGCCACATGTCTTGTTGTTATCAAAGATCGAAAGAACTAAGATTGAAAGCA
>JBBRDW010000030.1:0-41434 GCA_038203525.1 Chitinophagales bacterium
ATTATTTTTATTGCCGGCCACAGCGAAAGACATATAGAACAGATTACCGAACTAAAGCAACTTGCAAATTTTCCAAAGCAATAACAAATACATTTTATTAGCCGGGCACTGGTATAAATGGCATCGCCTGTTGCGTCGCACGCTTGTGCGGTTGGATATTCTATTCAGCTTTTACTGCAGCTAATGTTGCAGGTAACAATAGCGGCAACTGCGGGAGATTGCAGTATCTGATGTTTGTCAGCCGACCAACATCGGCAAAAGGAAAACTGATATTATTTAGTCTTTTCCGAATAACTTTCACTTTTTTTTCTGCACAAAACAAGTTTTTATGTTGATATCTAAGCAAAGTCAGTACTGACTTGTGATATCAAAATATAGGTTTTGATTTTCCACACCCTGTTAATATCTAAGCAATGGTTTTCTCGTTACATACAGATATTTTCGTCAAATGCAGAAAGCCAGTTGACGGCTTAATCAACTGGCTTTTAAATTAGCTTTAAGAAAAAAGGCTGAAACCGGTGAAAGTCCAAATTCATAAATCCGGATTGAATCGTCAGCTTTTGTCCAGGGTAGGTGTCCAAAGCCTACCCTTTTTTATTTGTGTAAATATAGCAGCAGATATTATATCAGGCATCGCAGTCAAAAAAATTTTTTTTTTATTTATGCCCATTGTTAATTACTGGTGTGTTTCTTTTAGCAAAAAATGAATTTTATTAACAATTGTGAATTACATCATCATTTGATGATGTTGCTTGCCAAGTTTCGTGTCTTCACGAACCTTTATCGTGTGTTATCTCGGTACGTGAAGAAACCTACCGGGGCAAGCTAATTTTATTTTACGGACACGAAAAAGGCAAAAGACACGAACCCGGGCACCTTTATTTTATCTTACTTACACGAACCAAGGCGAGGCAATAACAAATACATTTTATTAATAGGGCATTGGTCTAAATGGCATTGCCTGTTGCAGCTTGCCGCGCCAACGGCGGCGATCGTACGCTTGTTCGGTTGGATTGTATATTTAGCTTTTATCGAAACGCATGTTACAGCGTTTCATTTTGGTCAGGCGACCAACAGCGGCGAAAAAACAAATCTATTGTAAGGTGTCGACTTTGTGTTACAGGTTGCAGCCCTTTTGATTTTGCGAAGCGTTCCGGTATTGTCCTTCATTTGTCCTTTGCTCTGGTGCGTGTCTCCACACATCAGAATAAAACAAAATCAAGGTTATTGAAGACACTTGCCTTTGTTGTTCACCTGCCCAGCGAAGCGAGAGTGTATAGTAGATTGAGTAAACAGGATTTTAGAGTTTACACCTTTTCGCCCATGCTGGCTGGCCGTCCAGCACATAAAACAATATTAATCTTCGCTGCCATAAAAGCTGAATAGAATATCCGAATGTACAAGAGTGCGACGCAAGGAACGATGAGTTAAGAGATATAGTTGGGCCAATAAATATAACCTAACATTTATTGCTGCTTCACTGCTTTTACAGAATACATCATGGGGATTTTATTTTCCAAACCGGCAATGCGCCAATTGCCATCATCGCCCTGCACCGTTTTATTAAAGCAGTTATAATGGCTGTAGCTGAACTCGTTGAAATGCTGTAAGGCTAACCCCTGTTTTATTAAAGCATTCAACACTTCGCTAATGCTGTGGTTCCAGGAGTATTCGCTGTAATGAATATTTGCATCCCGGTCTGTGTAGGTGCCGGATTTTTCTTCGGCAATTACCACCTCGTTGTGATAATGGTATTTAATAAAATTAAAATCCTCATCCATCATCCAAACAACAGGATGAAATTCTACCATGTAAAAAATACCACCGGGCTTAAGCGATTGGGCAATTACGGCAGCCCATCTATCAAGGTCGGGTAACCAGCCAATAACGCCATAGGAGGTAAATACAATATCGAACTGTTCGGGAAGGTGCTGGAGGGTATCGTACACATTGCAGCAGATAAAGTTTGCAGGAATATTCAGTTCTTCGCTGAGTTGCTGCGCTGTGTTAATTGCTTCATCGGAGAAATCGATACCGGTTACTATTGCACCTTCTCTTGCCCAGCTTAAAGTGTCCATTCCAAAATGGCATTGCAGGTGTAAAAGGCTTTTGCCTGTTACATTTCCCAGTTCGTCAAGTTCTGTTTTATTAAGTGCTGACTTACCCGCTTTAAAAGTAACAAGATCGTAGAAGCTGGAGTCCTTATGCACCAGCGTTCTTTTGTTCCAGGCATCTTTGTTTGCATCGAAATATGGCTGTTCCATACGGTAAAAATAAAAAAGGGAATGATCTTTAAAATCATTCCCTTTCTATTTATTAATTTGTTTACGATGCTATCCTAAAGCTACACGCTTAAATTCTGTTACTTTCAAATCGCTGCCTGCGCTCTTCAAATATTCCGCTACACTTTTGCTGCCGTCTTTTACAAAAGCCTGTGCCAATAAAGTCTGCTCTTTAAAGAAAGCGTTCAGTTTTCCTTCCGCAATTTTAGCGATCATTTCGTCTGGTTTGCCAGCCATTTTAGGATCCGCTTTCATTGTTTCTACAACAATCGCTCTTTCCCTTTCAATAGTTGACTGTGGAATGCTTTCAGCATCTACCGCCAATGGATTCATTGCTGCAATTTGCATGGCCACATCTTTACCAGCTTCGGCCGCTTCGCTGCTTAAACCCACCAATACACCCATACGATATGCACCGTGAATGTAAGAAGCAACATAAGGAGCTTCTATTCTTTCGAAACGGGCAACACCTATTTTCTCACCGATAGATGCAAGCTTATCATTGATCATATCGGCTACTTTAGCGCCGTTGATGATAACTTCATTCAGTTCTTCTGCACTCTTTACATCGTTGGCAACTGCTGCATCGGCGATGGTTTGTGTAAAGGCAACAAAGTCTGCATTCTTACTTACGAAATCTGTTTCGCAGCTGATGCAAACGATAAAACCTACTTTACTATCTGCAGAAGTTTTTGCGATGATCACACCTTCTTTCGCTTCACGGTCGCTGCGTTTTGCGGCAACTTTCTGGCCCTGCTTGCGCAACCAGTCGATGGCTGCTTCAAAATCGCCGTTAGATTCGGTTAGTGCTTTGCGGCAATCCAGCATACCCGCGCCGGTTGCCTGGCGTAATTTATTGATGTCGGCGGCTGTTATAGCTATTGTTGTTGACATATAATTTTTATTTTGAAATTTTAAAATTGAGTTGCAAAATTATGCGGCATGTAAAATACTTCGCGTTAATAAAAGATGAAGCATTGTTGCTGTGCAAGTGTGCGACTACCGCTTTCAGCGGGGCAAGCTGCAACAGAAGATCAATAGTATTATAAAAGCTGGGTCAATAATCACTTATTAATAATGACCATTGACCCAGTTATCAATAAATACATTATTACCTTCTTCCGCCGCCTGGGCCACTACCGCCTGCCTGTGGTCTGCGGCTTGCGCCACCACCCGGAACTCTGCGTTTTGGTTGGCCAGCACCCGGGCCACCAGCACCACGTGAACGGCCACCACGTGCAGCTTCACCTTCTGCTTCTGCCTGTAAACGTGCTGCTTTCTTTTCTGATTCGTTATCTACTTCTTCAACATCTTCATCTTTAGAAGCCTGGCGTTCCGCTGTACCTTCCAATATAGCAGCTACTATATAGTTGGTAATGATAGCGATTGACTTGGTCGCGTCGTCGTTTGCGGGAATTGCAAAGTCAACTTTATTTGGATCGCAGTTGGTATCTACCATACCAAAAGTAGTAATGCCAAGGCGCTTCGCTTCTGCAAGTGCAATATGCTCGTGACCAATATCAACAAGGAATAAAGCTGCAGGCAAACGGCCAAGCTGGGCAATACCACCCAATACTTTTTCCATCTTTTCTTTGTCGCGTGTTAAAGTAAGGCGCTCTTTTTTTGTGAGGCTCTCGGCACTTCCATCATTCAGCATTTTTTCGATGCTCTGCATCTTTTTAACGCTTTTACGAACGGTATTAAAGTTGGTAAGCATACCACCCAGCCATCGCTCTGTGGCGTAAGGCATGTTTACTTTAATTGCACACTCGCTAACAATCTCTTTTGCCTGCTTTTTAGTAGCAACAAACATGATCTTTTTACCTGCTTTGGCAATCTGCTTCATAGCAGCAGCAGCTTCCTGTAGACCATCAACAGTTTTATTGAGGTCAATGATGTGGATACCTTTTTTCTCAGCAAAGATGTAAGGCAACATCTTTGGGTTCCACTTCTTTTTTAAGTGACCAAAATGTACACCAGCATCGAGTAGCTGTTGTTGCAAAGAAGTATTTTGTTCCATTGTTTATTAGCTTTTAGCTATTAGCTGTTGGCTTTTAGCTTTAGTGAAAAATTGATTATAATTGGTGTTAGCTAACAGCTTTAAGCTAAAGGCTAACAGCTTTGAAATATTAACGCTTACTGAACTGGTAGCTACGGCGTGCTTTTTTGTGACCGAATTTCTTACGTTCAACACTTCTTGGGTCACGCTTGAGTAAACCTGCCGCTTTTAATACCGGGCGGTATTCAGGGTTTACCTCTAACAATGCACGGGCAATACCCAGCATTGCTGCTTCGGCCTGGCCTTTTACGCCACCACCGGTTGCATTGATTTTTACATCAAATTTATCTGATGCTTCAACGGCCTTAAATGGAGCCAAAACCTGGTTTTGCAGGTAAGCCAGTGAGAAATATTCTTTAAAATCTTTGTCGTTTACGATAATCTTGCCTTCGCCCTTGCTAATGAAAACACGAGTTACGGCTTCTTTTCTACGACCAACAGCATTTTTTTGCTTTTCCATTATTTAAATTTTGGAATTTTAGAATTTAAATTCTTTAGGTTGTTGTGCAGTATGTGGGTGTTTGTCACCGGCATAAACAAACAGTTTCTTATACATTTTGCGTCCAAGGCGGTTTTTGGGAAGCATGCCTTTTACAGCTCTTTCCATTACCACTTCGGGGCGGCGTTTAATAAGATCCTGGGCAGCTTCTTCTTTTTTACCACCTGGGTAACCCGAGTAGTTAATGTACTGCTTGTCGTGAAATTTGTTACCAGTGAAAAGAACCTTTTCAGCATTGATAATAATTACATAATCGCCACAATCTACGTGTGGTGTATAATACGCTTTGTTCTTGCCGCGAAGAACAGAAGCGATTTTAGAGCTAATGCGACCAACGGTTTGATTAGTACCGTCTACAACGTACCAGTTACGTTCAACGGTAGCCTCGTTCGCACTTTTGGTTGTGAAATGTAGTTTACTCATCTTAATTTGTTTTAATTACTCCGGCGCTATCCCGCCAGATTTAAATGGGCAGCAAAGGTGCAGGTACACAATTAATTCACCAAACATTTAAGGAGTTATTTTTATCGAACCGTTGTAACTAAATGATATTCAATAAAAATTTTGCTTAAATATTTTATTACTCTTTTGAAACCAGCGCCATTGCTACTATTTAGCCCCGGTTGTGTCACTCACTTGTACGTTCGGTAAGCGTTTTGGCAGTGCGAAGATGGAAGCGGTTTGGGGGAAGTGAAAAATTTTGAATAAATGTATTGGCTGTTGAAAGTTCAAAATATAGCTAAAAGTACAAGAGTGCGACGCAACAAGCGATGCTATGAAAATATATTGCCGGGTTCAAAAATAATTTATAAATCGCCCAGCTGCGGCCTTAGAATAATATCTTCTACGCATGCCTGCGCCGATAACTGCGAAGCTGCGTAAACCATAGCGGCCACATCTGCTGCTTCCATAATGCGTTTGGGGTTTACACCGCTTCCGCTCCACGAATCGGTGTAGGCAGCTCCCGGATAAACAGCCGTTACTTTAATATTATGCGGCTTCATTTCTTCGCGCAGATTTTTAGAAAAGCCAGCCATTGCAAACTTGCTGATGCTGTAAGCGCCACCATTGGCATAGGCTTTTAAAGAAGCAATAGAGCAGATATTAAAAATGTGACCAGTCTTTGCCTCCATCATTTTGGGCAGCAGCAGGCGGGTTAAATGATAGGCGCTGTAAAGGTTTACCTGCATCATTTTCTCAAGAAAACCATCCGCTTCGTTGTACACACTACCAGGCAGAAATTGCCCGGCATTATTAATAAGCATATCAGGCACACCAAATGATAAACACCAGTTGCCAAAATTTATCACCTCCTCTTTTATACTCATATCAACGGGCCTGGCTTTGATTGTACACTGTGGAAATTTTGTAAGCAGTTCTTCCACCATTGCATAAAGGTCCACTTCATTGCGGGAGCAAACATATAAGGTGTGCCCTGCCTGGGCATACTTTTCTGCAATGGCTTTACCCAAACCTTTAGATGCACCCGTTATAATAATTTGCTTACCTCCAAGCCCTAAAGGAGCGTTTTGAAAACCCATATTTAAACTTTTTTGTTGTGTAATTTGCAGCCCAATTTATGAATAAAAAAAATAACCCTTCTTTAGAGGAAGGAAACAAATACCGCCATCTTTTCTTTGATCTGGACCACACGCTTTGGGATTTTGAAACCAATGCCAAAGAAACCATGCAGGAAGTGTACGATCTTAATGCATTGCACGCAAAAGGTATTACTGATTTTGATTATTTCTTTGAACGTTACAGCCACCACAACGAACGCCTCTGGAGCCGCTACACAAAAGGCTTTATAAGACAGGACGAACTGCGCTGGAAAAGAATGTGGTTTGCCCTGCTCGATTTTAAAATTGGAGATGATAAATTATCCAAAGAAATGTCGGGGCATTTTCTGGAACGGTTGCCGTTTAAGAAAAAGCTTTTTCCGTACACTATTGAAATACTTGAATACCTAAAGGATAAAGATTACAAGCTTCATCTTATTACGAACGGGTTCGATCACATTCAGTTCAACAAACTTACCAGCAGCAACCTTACCCATTTTTTTGAAGAAGTAATTACATCCGAGGCATCGCAAAGCCTGAAACCTAACAAAGAAATTTTCGAGTATGCTTTGCAAAAAACCGGTGCTTTAAAAGCAGAAAGTATTATGATAGGTGATAACCTCGATGCAGATATACAGGGCGGAATGAACGCTGGCCTTGACACTATTTTTGTAAATCACCTGCACATTAAAACCGAAATAAAACCAACCTATATTATCTATCATCTAAAAGAACTGGAGGCTATTTTTTAAATTAATTTTGTGCCGGACTGAAGGAATTCTATGTGGCTATCGTTGCGTCGCACTCTTGTACTTTCAGATCATTATTGAGCAAATACAAAAGACCATGCGTAAAATAATACTCAATGTTGCAGTAAGCTTAGACAGTTTCATTGAAGGCCCCCACGGCGAATTCGACTGGTGTTTTATGGACCAGGATTATGGCATGACAGATTTTAGGAGCAGAACAGATGCCATTTTCTTTGGAAGAAAAAGCTTCCAATTGGCACTCGATTATGGAATGGGATATTATGAATATGCAAAGAAATATGTATTCTCCAAGACACTCATCGAAACAGGTTCTGAAAATACTTTTATAATAAGCGAAGATCTTGTGGAAGCAGTTAATAAAATAAAAGCTCAACGGGGAAAAGAAATCTGGCTTTTTGGCGGTGCAAGTCTTGTAACTGCATTTATGCAAAATGATCTTTTAGATGAACTGATATTATCTGTACATCCCATTCTTTTAGGAAGTGGCAAACCTTTATTTCAAAATATTAAGGAAAGAACTAAACTTGAACTTACTAATTCGCAAACCTTTTCAACAGGTTTGGTGCAACTTTTTTACAACGTGTTGCACTAAGGCTGTTGAAAGCCGCTTATAGTTCTTCAGCACAAGTGTCCGCCAGAGGCGCAAGGAACGATGATTAGTGTTCAACTGCCGGGTTCATAAAAATAAAAAGTAAAATACTATACACCGATTCCCATCGTTATTAAGGCCACATTATTTGCCTGATGCTGCAACTAAAAAATCTTTCATTCATCATTTTTGTTGTCGGTCTTTCCACAACTGTTTTTGCACAACAGGATGTTTGGAATAATGAAAAGCTAAACACAGCGAGCACTGCAACCTACCTGCAACAGGATGAAAAAGATATGATCTACGAAATTAACCGCCTGCGTTCTGACCCTCCGCGCTATGCAAAACTTTTTGTAACTACCCACCTGAAAAACGCACTGGAAGTTTATAAAAAAGAAGGGCGGGGAGACAGCAGTTATTCTATTACAATCTCTTACCAGGACAATAAAATAAGCAGTGTTGATACCAACTGGCATTTCACTAACGAAGAAGAACTGCATGCGCTGCAGACATTGTTTGATACGCTGATGCGCTTAAAACCGCTCTCTGTTCTTCAACCGGATGAAGGCATTTATCAAGCATGCATAAAACATGCAAAAAATAGGGCTGCTGCCGGCAGCTTTGATCATATGGATACAGATGGTACCTGGCCGTGGGACAGGATTTTAAAATATTCGCCCATGATGGAAGATGGCAATGAGAACCTTGCCTATAACGGGGAAGCGCCGGTAAGGCTTATTGTTTTGCAACTACTCAACGATGCCAATATTGACGGCTATGGTCACCGGTATAATTTGCTTGAAGCCAAGTGGACGCATATTGCCTGCTATGCGACCAGAAAACCAATGATGGATTCCAAATGGTGGATACAGAATTTTGGAAAGATAAAAACAAAGCAGGCCATTGCTAAGTAGCCGGCAATACGTTGCACGAGGCGTTATATTAAAACATGAAACTGCTACCTTGCCTACTTTATTGTAATATGCTGTCAGCAAGGTTAACATCATATTTGCCAAAAAACATAAGAGCAATGGCTACCTGTATAAAAATAACTGAAAGAATACTCCATTAAACCAGGCTGTCTGTTTGGTGACCAGCCACCTATAAACTAATTATTTCTGGCACCCATCGGAAATACTTCTTTACCATGCACTTCATTTATTACCTGGGCAACACAACCATAAAATGCGGAAAGGCCACAAAATATACCCTCGTACCCGGCAATTATCTTAAGCGATGCATTGGCTGTAAGATCGCCAATCGACAACAGGAAAAACAAAGCGGTTAATGTAAAAAATATAACCTGTAATACCCGGTTAAGCTTTAAGGTTGCAATAAACATAAACAACGTAAACAAGCCCCACATAAAAAGAAACCAGCCCATGCCAGTTTCGCTTGCTTTTAGACCATCACCAAAAGATGTTTTTGGTATAACTATTATGGCAACAAGCGCCAGCCAAAACATACCATATGCGGTAAATGCAGTAGCACCAAACGTATTATTCTTTTTCCATTCCTGATAACCTGCCATAACTTGTGCAATACCGCCCATAAAAATACCCATGCCCAGTATCATTGCATTTAGCTCGTAAATCCCCGCATTGTGCAGGTTTAATAATACGGTTGTCATACCAAAGCCCAAAAGACCAAGAGGCGCCGGGTTTGCAGTATTGTCTTTACTTATAGATATTTGTGTTGAAGCATCCATGTTGGTTGATTTAGCTTTAAAGATTTAAAATATTATTGAAAGTAGCAAAAGTTAAGTACTGTATTTATTAATATGGATATTATCGTTACAATTTGGCAGAATTCCTTTTTGCATTAAACGGGTAGCCTGTTAACAATTTAATTTATAAAAACAGTAAAATGCAAATATGCTTTTTAGTATCCAAAAAAATGGCTCATACCCTGCTTTACCTAAAGGCTTGTACTGCGGCATCTAAACGCAAAAGTTAGGAAAAGTACAACAAGCTATCTGCTTAACAGAGCTGGAATTAAATACATTTTCGTTAATTGAGTACATGTAAAAATCATCATTTGCGCATTTTGTCGAAACATTTTCAGCAGCTGTCTCATTTAGTTTAGCCTGTATTTTTCTGTAAGTACTTTTATGAAGGAAATAAAAATAAAAGTAAATTTATGAAAAAGTATCTTGTAATATTTTCAATAGTTTTCGCAGTAACAACAGGCTTCCTCTATTACAAGTATATAACCACGCCATACGCCGAGATGCCTGTAAACAAAGAGATCAATGTTGCTATAGCCACTTCCGCTAACTATAATGCGGCAGTGTATAACGAAGCATTGGCTAAAGTGGAAATTGCTGTATTTAAATTAAGCGGAACAAAGCAATCAATTGTCTGGAGCAAAACTTATGATAATCTTCCGCTGCAGAGATACCCCGAACTTGCGGCTGCATTTACCCAAAGTATACAAGTGCCAGACATACTAAACAGTAAAGATAAATAATACGTTTCTTACAAGGTTACCTACAACAGTAAAGGAAGCATATTACAGGTTTCAAACGGCAGCCTTACTTCAACCAGCGATAAAGTGAAAAGTATTTTTATAAATATTTAGCTTTCGGGAACCTGCTATTTTATTGCTGTCATCTTTGCAGCAATAAAAGCTGAATAAAGTACTAAAGTACAAGTGTGCGACGCAAGAAAAGCTTCATATATGTTCAAATGCCGGGCCAAAAAAAATTGTATTTGTGTTTCTTGCTGAAAAGTATTCAGGGCTTACGTAAACTTTTAGAAAGAGGGTACAACTGTTTATATATTTCAAATTTTTCTTTGTAAATTCCATGCACTTCAGCATCGGGAACAAACCGTTTTGAGGGCTGAACAAATTTGCTTACCTCATTAAGTTCTTTAATAATGCCGGTTGCATACATTCCCATAAAAGCCGCACCCATAGCAGATGCATCAGCCACGTTGTTTAAAATTATTTCTCTGCCAAACATATCTGCAATTAATTGCATCCACCAATAAGACTGCGTAACAATGCCACTTACATAAACGCTTTGAACAGCGGGGAGATCATTTTCAATTTCTTTCAATATCTGTAAAAGTGAAAACGAAATACCTTCGACAACCGCTCTTGTTAAATGGGTTTTTGAATGACGGATACGAAGACCGTAAAACATTCCGGTTGCATCTTCATTCCATACCGGTGCTCTTTCGCCCAAAAGGTAAGGCAGAAATAATAGATCATCTGCACCGGGCTTTGCTTCTGCAGCCAGTTGCATTATGGTATCGATGTTGTTTTTTTCCAGCAAAGAAAGTCCTAAAAAATTTTCGGCAAACCATTGCAAAACAATGCCGCCATTATTAACAGGGCCACCGGTAACGTAGATTTTATCGGTAAGCAGGTAGCGGAATAATCCATTTGCATTTTCGGGCTGCGGGGGAGCAATTGTCAATCGCACTGCGCCGCTTGTTCCTACGGTAAGTACGGCAACATTATGGCCCGCTGCACCGCAGCCAAGATTGGCAAGGCAGCCATCATTACCACCAATAACAAAAGGAATTTGTACCGTAATACCCAGCCCATTTTGTACCTGAGGCAAAAGTGTACATTCTATATGCGTTGCCGGTACAACTGTTGAAAGTTTCAGCGCATCAATACCTGCAAGTTGTAAAGCAGGTAAGTGCCAGGCATGATCATAAATATTATACAACCCAGTTGCAGAAGCAATACCTTCATCAATAATGTACTTGCCAAATAACCTGTAAAAAATATACTCTTTTATAGAAATAAACTTTGCTGCTTTATTAAATATTTCTGGAATTTCATTTTTCATCCACAACAGCTTATACATAGGCGACATGCTATGCACAGGCGTGCCGGTGTATTTATAAATATTAAGTCCGGCTGCTGTTGCTCTATATTGCTGCGCATAAAATTTACTCCTGCTATCGGCCCAGGTTAGAGCGTTGCACAAAGGTGTTCCACCATCGTCAACGGCCAGTAAACTGTGCATTGCTGCACTAAAACAAATACAGGCAACATCTTCACTGTTCAATGTATATAGCGATTGCCTCAATAACTCCAATACCGATTGATAGATTAGTTCTGCATCTTGTTCATGCTTTCCATATTCATCCTGCACCGATATTACCGGTGCTTTAAAAGTTTGAAACAACTGGGCTTGTTCGTTAATAATAACAATTTTTGTATGCTTGGTACCTAAGTCTACGGCGATTATATAAGGCATTTAACAGATGTTGACAGTAGAAATTTAATAAGAATATTATTGCAGCTATAAACTTTACAAATTCAGTTTTGGAGCCAGGCACCCAACCATTGTGCATCTTAGGTTGCAGCTTGCTCCGCCAAAGGCGGCGGTCACACTTTTATAGTTTTATAACTATATTCAGCAAATTGCAACACGCAATTATTCAGGTAAGGGCTTTACCATAATATTCTTAAAGTAAACAATGCTTTTGGGGTCGTGGCCCTGCAATGCAAACGTACCGCTTGAAATTACACGGCCTTCATCACCGGCTTCCCGTTTTACATTTTCGGGTTCTGTATAATCCACTACGGTCTTGTCATTTATTTTTATTATCACCCTTTTACCTTCCACTTTTACATACTCAGTATACCATTCTCCGTCTTTTACGTAAACCTCTTTCACGTCCTCAATTCCATACAGGCTGCCAGTTCTGCGCCAGTCAGTATGCGAGTTATTTACCTGCACTTCGTAACCTTTTACGGGCCAGCTGCTTTGTTGAAAAACCGTATGAAAGTAAATACCTGAATTTGACCCAGGCATTGTTTTAACCTGCGCTTTAAATTCAAAGTTTTTAAAGTTGTGTTTTAACACTTCGCCGTCATAAAACAAGTGGGCTGTTTTTCCATGTACAATAATCATCCCGCTGTCAACGGAAAATGTTTTAGCATTATCGCCTACTTTCCAGCCGTTAAGCGATTTGCCGTCAAAAAGGGAAATCCATCCTTTTTTATTTTCCACCTTAGCTGAAGTTAATAAGAGCCCTGCAACAGCAATGGCCATTAAAGTGAAGATTTTTTTCATATTTTTTTATTAACCGTTGATAGAGATCTACTGCATGAAACTAATGCTTTTGACCGGTAATAATTGCTGAAAAATTATTGAGTTGTTTACCGGGCTGTTTACTGCTGCTTAATATTCAAAAAGCACAAGAGTGCGACGCAACGAACGATGCTCAAAGAAATTTTGCCGGGCCCATATCTAAAATATTAATACGGCGAATGGTAACCATCATCGCCTCTGAGGCGTATGCTTAAGGTAATAAAAAAATTAAGGTAGGTATCATTGCTCTTGCTGTTTGCCTTGGCAATATCCGGATGTACTTTTTCAGGCTTGAGCGACCGTTGGTATAACTGTTTTGCAAGCAAAGCTTTGTCAGGAGAAAGGTGAAGGTCAAAAAGATTAGGATCAATATAAGTGGTGCTTATGTCATCTACATAATCAGTAAATGATTTTCTAAAATTAATACCGGTAGAAACCGCAAATTTGTCATCAACGTAATATTTTACACCGGCACTTGCGGGGATATACAGCGAATAAAGCGAATAGGGCTTTCTGCCTGGATATTCCGGGAAGCCTTGCCCTTCAAGGCTTAGCGGTTGCAGATCTACCCAGGTATCGTTCAGTTTTGCCTGCGGGTTAAAATGAAAAATGCCGAGGCCAATGCTTACGAACGGCACAAATGTGCGCAGTTGATATTTGCTGTCAAAAAACATGGTCGGGTAAAAAACCGCACTTCCATAAACTTCAAAAATATTAGACCGGAAGCTTAGGTTGCGGTAATAGCGCCAGCGTTCCTGATCGCCGGTATTGTCTATTAAACTGTCGGCATCGGCAACTTTTGTAAAATTAAAACCACCCTGTATGGCCATCCATCGTTTTAGGTTATACGAAACCGAAGCGCCAATAAATGGCTTAATGGTTTTGAAAGTAAAATCTTTTATAAAAGGGCCGCCAACGCCTTTATTGCCGCCTATATCCCCAAGAAAACTATTAGCACCTGCTGTAAAACTTATCTCAGGCCGGCCGGTTATATCGCTGAGTCCGTCGTAATTCCATTTCTGCGCCTTTACAGGAAATAGCGCTATTAAGATAAATGCTGTACAGGCAACCGATTTTCTAATAAGCAGTACAGACATGTTTTTTGAATGATTTTTTAGCTATGCGTGCAAAATACACAAATAAACTATTCGCCCGGCACATACAGCATTTCAATATGCTCGATATTATCTTCAAGGTACCTGTCGCTGCATTGGCTAAAACCCAGTGATTCGTAGAACTTTTTAAGGTAAAGTTGTGCACCAATGCGTACATTTTTTTTACCAAAAATTAATATACATTGCGCTATGGCCTGCTGCATTAATATAAGCCCCAATCCGGCCCTTCTGTGCGCCGGCGAAGTAACCACACGGCCAATACTCATTTCTGTAAATGAAATACCTGGCGGCACCAAACGCACATAGGCAACCAGGGTTTCGCCATTCCAGCCGCAGTAATGATGGCATTTCTGGTCTTTATTATCTGCATCCTGATATGGGCAGTTTTGCTCCACCACAAATACCTCGCAGCGCAACCGCATAATGGCGTAAAGCTCATCTACAGTAAGTTCTCTAAAAGTTTTGCAAGTCCATTTAGTCATAATTTTATTTTTTATTGGCCCGGCATTTATTTTTTATGGCTTGGTTCCTTCCCGCCTAGGCGGAACTCTTGTATTTTACATCATTGGGCAAGGTCAAACAGCCATGCACCTACGCTTTAAATACCCTTCATAACATTCTTTTAATCCGTTTAATTCGGGTAAGTAATTCGCGGCTCACCATCCGCAATTTATATACAAGCACCCAAATTACAGGTAATAAAATAGTTAGGGTTAACTTTGCCCCTTTTAGATAAAATACCGGTTAACAGGTTACAGAATTTTTTTATGCGCAAATTAAGTATGGATGAATTGGGCCGCAAAACGGTTCAGGAATTTAAAGAAGCGGTAAAAACACCGGTAATAGCAGTGCTCGATAATATACGCAGTATGCACAACGTAGGCAGCGTGTACCGTACAGCAGATGCATTTCTGCTAGAAGGTATTTGTCTTTGCGGTTACACACCACAGCCACCGCACAGGGATATTCAAAAAACAGCGCTTGGAGCAACTGAAACCGTTGACTGGATACATGTTCCCAGTACGCTGGAGGCTGTGCAGCAACTGAAAGAACGTGGCTATAAAGTTTTTGCAGTAGAACAGGCCGAAGGAAGTATTTCACTGGATAAATTTCCTACGCAACAAGATCAGCCAATTGCTGTTGTATTTGGTAACGAAGTGGAAGGTGTAAACAGCGACGTGCTTAAAATTTGCGATGGTTGCATAGAAATACCGCAACTTGGTATGAAACATTCGTTGAATATTTCGGTAGCGGCGGGGATTATTTTCTGGAAGCTGTGTGAGCCAAGATTTACCGAATTGTAAGGATTTGCAGGGAATAAAAAATTATTATGAGTAAAGTGAAAAATTATTTGAGTTTAGTAAAGTTCTCCCACACGATTTTCGCAATGCCTTTTGCGATGATTGGATTTTTTTTGGGAGTTTTTGGTTACAAACTTGTTCCCTTTGGTTTATTTAAGGAATATCTATCTTCTACCGCATGGAGTATTTATTATGACAACGAGGAAAGTAATTTGATATTAATTTTTACTCTTATTATCATTTGCATGATAACAGCCCGCAGCGCTGCGATGGCTTTTAACCGTTATCTCGACCGGAGCTTCGATGCAAAAAATCCACGCACTGCTATACGGGAAATTCCCAAAGGCATTATTTCCGCCAACAGCGCATTGCGGTTTGTAATTTTGAATTGTGTGCTCTTTATTATAGCTACGTTTTTCATCAATAAAATCTGTTTCTTGTTATCGCCTGTTGCTTTGTTTGTAGTCTTGTTTTACAGTTATACCAAACGCTTTACACCGCTATGCCATTTGGTTTTGGGGCTCGGTTTATCGCTGGCTCCAATCGGTGCATACCTTGCTGTAACGGGAAGATTCGATGTATTGCCCATTCTTTTTTCGATGGCGGTAATTTTTTGGGTAAGCGGCTTCGATATTATCTACGCCCTACAGGATGTGGAGTTTGATAAATCTCAAAACCTATATTCTATGCCGGCAAGTATGGGCAAACCAAAAGCACTCCATATTTCTGAACTGCTGCACTTAATAAGTGCTGTCTGTGTAATTACTGCGGGGGTTTATGGTGGTTTCCACTGGCTTTACTGGCTGGGCATTGCAGTTTTTGTGGGCATGCTTTTTTACCAGCATTCTATTGTAAAACCAGATGACCTTAGCAAAGTAAATATTGCTTTTATGACGGCCAACGGCATAGCCAGCGTGGTATTTGGTGTATTGGTGATTGGAGATTTACTGATGTTGTGAAATGCGCAATTTTAACCAGAACGTACAAGATTGCGACCGCCGCCATTGGCGGTGCAAGCTGCAATGATGATCAAATGTTTGGTTCATAAAAAATAAATTACTTCCCCGGTGGGATAGAGACATGGCAAGAATAATTTGTATTGATTATGGTGGAAAACGAACCGGGCTTGCAGTTACTGACCCTTTGAAAATAATTGCCAGCGGATTAACAGCGGTTGACACAAAAGATCTTATGGATTACCTTAAAAAATATTTTCAGCAGGAAATGGTTGAATTAATTCTGATAGGGGACCCTAAAAACCTGGATGACAGCGATACGCATGCAACGCCGCTGGTGCAGCAGTTCATTAAAAAGCTAAAGAAAGAATTTCCGGCAATGCCCATTGAAAAAGTGGACGAACGATACACTTCCAAAATGGCAAAAGAAGCTATGCTGCAAATGGGCATGAAGAAAAAAGACCGGCAGAATAAAAAGAATGTGGATGAAATAGCCGCCACCATTATGCTGCAGGAATATTTGGCTCAAAAGTTCTGAAAGCTTTTTGTAAGTTCCTTAAAAATGTAATAATTAACTTCGCAGCAAATTTTTAACCGTTAAGATGATTTTACCAATAGTAGCATACGGATCAGATATTTTAAGAAAAGTGGCGACAGATATTATGCCGGATTATCCCGGGCTGGAGAAACTGCTGGCCGATATGTGGGAAACAATGTATTACAGCAACGGCGTGGGTTTGGCAGCGCCGCAGATCAACAAAGACATCCGCCTGTTTGTTATGGACAGCGCACAAATTTTTGCCAATCAGGAAGAAGATGAGAAAGGCGAATACCCGGATGAACCAGGAATAAAAAAAGTATTTATTAATGCCCATATTACAAGCTTTGGAGGTAATGACTGGAGCTATAATGAAGGTTGCCTTAGCATACCCAAAATACGCGAAGATGTGCTGCGCCCCGAAGAAGTTACTGTTGAATATCTGGACGAAAATTTTGAAGCTCATTCGGAAACCTTTAACGGCATAACCGCCAGAATTTTTCAACATGAATATGACCATATTGAAGGCAAACTTTTTATTGACTACCTTAAGCCATTAAAGAAAAAAATGTTGCGCGGAAAATTGAATGATATTAGCAAAGGCAACATTAAAGTGGACTACAAAATGGTTTTCCCTAAATGAAGCAATGCGTTATTTTTTTTCTGATCCTGGTATCGTTTTTAAAATCATCTGCTCAGGATACTTCCCTTATTTGGGATAACCAAAAAATAACTTTACCCGAAGCAGTAGTACATAATAATATCGATTACTTAAGCATACTTCAACGTATAAAAAACGATACTACTTTTTATAAAGCTTTCCGCAACCTGCATATAGTTGAATACAGCGCTTATAACGATGTCCGGATTCTAAATAAAGACGGCTCACAAAGGGCCGCATGGAACAGTAAAACAACACAATTAAGGGACAGTGGTTGCCGCACCATGCAAATTGACACCCAAAAAACCACGGGTGATTTTTTCGATAAAACCGGAGGTTACAATTATCTCACCGGCGAAATGTATGCTTCTATTTTTCTCACCAAAGGAAAAATTTGCGGCGAAAATAATATAGTAACCGGGCGCAGTTTCAGTACCGCCAATAAAAGCGGTATGCAAAAACATAAGGAACAATTAAAAATGCTGTTCTTTAATCCCGGCAAAAAAATTCCGGGCATCCCGCTGATCGGCAATAAGCTCGACCTCTACGATGACAAAGCCCACAAGCTGTACAACTATCGTCTCGATTTTGTTGATTACAAAGGCAGTTTTGCTTACGTGTTTACCATTAAACCAAAGGAAGACCTTGGCTTTCTTAGTAAAGACGATATTGTTGTAGATGAAATGACCACCTGGTTCGATTACAAAACCCTTGAAGTACTTGCCCGCAACTACGTACTCAGCTACCAAGCAGGCGTATACAATTTCGATGTAAATATGGAGGTAGAAATGACGAAGGTTGGCAACCTGCTGGTGCCGCAAATCCTGCGCTACAAAGGAGATTTTGGCATAGTCTTTAAAAAAAGAGAGCGTGGTGAGTTTACAGCTACGCTTTTCAATTTTAAGAAACAGCCGTGATTTTTTTTGAGCCCGGCAAAAGAATCTTCGCGCAACTACTGTTGCGTCGCACTCTTATACGGCTGGTAATTCTATTGAACAAAATACAAAACAACAGAGTAACACAGAGGTGAAAGGCAGCACTGAGTTGCACAGAAGAAAACGCTGGGTTACTCTGCGGTAAAAAAACCTTCATCTGCCTGTGGATGATTCTTGTGTGATTGAACTAAAGTGCCTGGTTCAGCTTCAGAATTACGAAAGCAAAAATCTAATCAGTTTTAAAATCTTATACAAACAACTATTCCCCGCGGGCATCAATCTTTATTTTTCATTCCCATTTTTAAATTTTATTTTTATAGATGTTGCTGCATGTACATCCAGACGATCCCAATCCAAGGCATATAAAAACCATCACAGAATGTTTACTTGATGGTGGCGTTATCATTTATCCAACAGATACCATTTACGGTTTGGGCTGCAACATATTTGAACATAAAGCCGTTGCCCGCATCAGCCGGATAAAGAATGTAGATCCCCAAAAAGCGCAGCTTAGTTTTGTTTGTTACGATCTTAGTGATCTTAGCAAATACACCAAAAGCATTTCAACACCTTTATACAGAATCTTAAAAAGTTACCTGCCCGGGCCTTATACTTTTATTTTACCAGCCAGTAAAGAAGTACCCAAAATTCTGCAAAATAAAAAAAGTACTATCGGGCTTCGTGTACCCGATAATAATATTGCCCGCAACATTGTTCAGGCGCTTGGCCACCCCATTTTATCTGCTTCCCTGCCCGGCGAAATGGTTGAAGAATACACCGATCCTGATTTAATGTACGAGAACTTTAAAAATCTTGTAGATATAGTGGTAAATGGCGGAGCCGGCGGAATGGTTCCATCAACAGTTATTGATTGTACCAAAGACGAATATGAAGTAATAAGAATGGGTGCAGGAGAATGGACAGAATCCTGATAAATAAAACCGGTACGTATTAAAATTTCAATACTGTTTGCTTTGATACAATATTAAAACTCATGCGGTGGTATTTACATAATCCAAATGATTCTATTGCTTTACGGTGTTCCAGTGTGCCATAACCTTTGTTCTTCTTCCAGCTGTATTGCGGAAATTGTTCATGCAGTTCCGTCATAAAATCATCGCGGTAAGTTTTGGCTAAAATGCTTGCCGCAGCAATACTTGCATAAATACCATCCCCTTTAATAATACAGTGATGTTTAATATCTCTATACGGTGTAAAGCGGTTGCCATCAATAAGTAGTAAGCCAGGTGGTGTGGCTAAAGCATCCAATGCTTTGTGCATGGCTTTAAAACTGGCCTTTAAAATATTGATCCTGTCTATTTCTACATTGTCAACCATTGCAACAGCGAAGGCGGTGGCATGGGTTTCTATAAAAATTCTCAGCTCTTTCCTGTTTTGTGCTGTAACCTTTTTACTGTCGTTTAGCAGCGGGTGATAAAAATCATTTGGCAAAATAACCGCAGCCGCAAATACCGGCCCGGCATAACAGCCGCGGCCGGCCTCATCGCAACCAGCTTCTGTAAATTGTTCCTGGTAAAATGGCTGTAGCATATTTGTAATTGCGAATATCCAACTATGCTTAATTATTAGGAATGTTTCATTAAAAAACATTTATAAAGGTTTCTGCTGATACCTTTGCGGGTAGTGAAAAGTTAATCAGTTGAGAAATTTAAAAGTATACGAACCAATTATCCTGTGAACTGTTTTTATTGTTACATATAGCGCCAAATGTACAAGAGTGCGACCACCGCCTTGGGCGGGGCAAGCTGCAAGAGGCAATGTGATTAAAATAAAATGCCGGGCTCAAAAAAAATACTCCATTATAAGAAAAGTTTAGATGATGACTGCCGAAAAACAAAACAGAATTATTGCCAATTGGTTATTTGTTGGCGTGGGCATGCTGGTGGTGCAGGTTTTACTGGGCGGCATTACGCGGCTTACGGGTTCAGGACTATCTATTACCGAATGGGACCCGCTGATGGGTGCACTGCCGCCACTCAACGTAACGCAGTGGCAGAAAGCATTTGACGGCTACAAACAAATAGCGCAGTTTAAATTTCTGAACCACGATTTTACGCTAAGCGATTTTAAATTTATTTTCTTTTGGGAGTGGTTTCACCGCCAGTGGGCAAGGATTATGGGGCTGGTTTTCCTGGTTCCATTCATTTATTTTCTGGTGAAAAAATATTTTAAAAAATGGATGATACTGCCGCTTATAATGCTCTTTGTACTTGGCGGTATGCAGGGACTGATTGGCTGGATTATGGTGAAAAGCGGTCTCAACGAAGAGAACCTTTATGTAAATCATTTTCGCCTGGCCATTCATTTTATGGCGGCCATGCTGCTCATTGGTTATACGCTCATTTTTGCCATATCGCTCATCATTCCAAAAGAACAAAGGGTTTATAATGCTCCGCTCAGAAAGTTCACTTTAGGCATTACCGCACTGCTGCTTGTGCAGCTTGTGTATGGCTGTTTTATGGCCGGTTTAAAAGCAGCCAGCGTTGCGCCCACATGGCCCACCATCAATGGTTCAATAATACCGGAAGGGCTTTTTAAAGACGGTTTTTTAGAAAGCATTTTGCACAATACCATCACTATTCATTTTATTCACCGTACGCTGGCCTACATTATTTTTATACTCGTAATTATCTGGTGGCGCAAGGCTGTAAAGCAAAAAGATTCGCCCGCTTTTAATATTGCTAAAAAATGGCCAGTTATCCTGGTATTCACCCAGGTTATGCTGGGTATTATAACGGTTGTTAGCAGCACATCCATTGTACCCGGCAACTTTGGCGTGTTCGAATGGTTTGCAGAACTGCACCAGCTTACCGGTATGCTTTTGTTACTTTCCATGCTTTCGGTAATTTATGTTTTAAAGCCAGCAGCACGGTAGATATATGGGCCCGGCAGTATTTCAATAATTTAGCTTCCGTTGCGTCGCGCTCTTGTACGTTCGGTAACAATTTTGGCCAATGTGCGGGCCGGTTTACTAAATCCAATCCTCATATATTCAGTTCATAACAAACTGTGCAAAAGAATCTATGCTGCAAAAACATTTTGTATTAACTTTTCCGCATGATTGATATATCAGCCTAAACCAGTTAAATATTTTGCCATGAAGAAATACCTGGTTGGCTTTTATTATTCTCTTCCAATACAGCTACTGCTGCTGCATTTCAGGCGGTACCAGGTGCTCCTTATTTTCTGGTATATTCTTTTTGCCACCATAAGCGGTAATTTCCTCGAACTTTATGGAGCCGATTCACTTTTTCTCGCACCCGAATATATTAATCATGTAAACGCGCTAAGCACAGCATTGGCAGGCTTTGCCCTCGGCGTATTTATAATGAGCTGGAACATTACCACTTTTATCCTGCATTCAAGGCATATTCGTTTTTTGGCAACTACGGCTCAGCCTTTTTTAAAATATTGTATTAACAACGGCATCGTTCCGCTGGTATTTCTTTGCTATTATTTTTACAATGCAATAGTATACAATTCCAGTCAGGAGCTCCTAAGTGCAGCCGATATTGCAGTCCTTTCCAGCGGCTTTACCGGTGGTTTTGTGTTAAGCACTTTTATTGCATTCAGTTATTTTTTTAGCGCAGATAAAAATATTTACAACAAGTTTGGTCATGTAATTGTGTCTGCCAACAAGCAATATGACAAGGCCATAAAACGCCGCCCCCTGCAAAGCCATAAACCCGAAGTACGTATCGACTGGTTTCTGAGTGCGAAGTTTGGTTTGCGTAAGCCGCGAAACGTAAAACACTATAGCCAGGAATTTCTGGAACATATTTTTAAACGCAACCATATCGCTGCCGTGCTGGCAATACTTCTGGCATTTATACTGCTGTTGACCATCGGCTTCTTTTCTGATAATACCATATTTCAGGTTCCCGCGGCGGCAAGTATCATTCTTTTCTTTGCCATTTTAATTGCCGTTGCAGGCGCAGTCTATTTGTTCCTTGGCAGCTGGAGCCTGCCCGTATTGCTGGTTTTATACTTAACCATCAACTGGATGTACCAGCAAAACATTATCGATCCGCGAAACAAAGCCTATGGTTTAAATTATACCAACGAAAATGAACGTCCAGCCTACGACCGCGACAGTATTCGGCAATTGGCTTCGCCCGAAAATATCGCTGAAGACAAAGCAGTATTTCTAAAAATGCTTCAAAACTGGAAGTCAAAACAAACCGCTGATACCCCCGTAATATTCCTGATAAATACCAGCGGTGGCGGCACCCGAAGTGCCACATTCACACTTAATGTACTGCAGCGGCTAGACAGTATTACTGATGGCCGGTTAATGCCCCACACTTTTCTCATCAACGGTGCCTCAGGCGGCATGCTGGGTGCAGCTTATTTCAGAGGACTTTACTGGCAAAAACAAAAAGACAGTTCGGTTAACCTACAGAACAGGTCTTATGCACACAATATTTCCGGCGACCTGCTAAACCCTCTGTTTACTTCTTTTATTTCCCGAGACCTTGTGGGTCCTGTTCGTAAATTCGAATTCAATGGCTACACGTATATCCGCGACCGGGCTTATGCGTTTGAACAAAAACTCAACGATAATACCAAAGGCATACTCAATAAAACAATCGGCGATTACAAACAGGAAGAAGAAGAAGGCACTGTGCCGTTAATGTTTTTCAATTCTACCATTACACGAGACGGCAGGGAAATGATCATCAGCACCCACCCGGCCCGGTTTTTAATGCAGCCTTTAATTGACTCTGCACATAGTGCCGCCAGCCAACCCGATGCCATAGATTTTACATCTTTTTTTGCAAAACAAAACCCGCTTAACCTTAGCCTCCTTTCTGCCCTGCGTATGAATGCAACATTCCCTTATATACTGCCCAATGTATGGCTGCCCACCAACCCGGTAATTGATGTGATGGATGCCGGCCTCCGCGATAATTTTGGGCAGCAAACCACCCTGCGTTTTATAGATAATTTTAAAGAATGGCTGCAACAAAATACCAGCAAAGTGGTAATGATACAGATTCGCGACCGTGAAACCGGCGACTGGGATAAACCTTACGAGCCTAACAGCATCCTTAGTTCTGTTACCAAGCCATTTCTGCTGCTGCAAAACAACTGGTATAAACTGCAGGATTATTTTCAGGCCGACCAGCTCAATTATTTTTCACAATCCTACGGCCCTACATTTTACAAAGTTTCCTTTCAATATTTGCCAGGCAAAAAAGATGCTTCCGCCGCCCTTAATTTTCATTTAACCGCAGCCGAAAAAACAGACCTCGAAGCCGCTCTGGACAATCCTTTTAACCAGCAATCTTTCATGCAGTTATTAGAGCTAATGAAGTAGTTTTTTTATGGGCCAAACATTAGTTCTTTGTAGAGGCTTTGCTTGCGTCGCACGCTTGTACTGTTTTGCTTATGGCAACTTTTACCCAAGCGTAGATTGCGGCTAATAGAAGTAAACGTCACGCTAAACTTGTTTGGGGATCTCTTGTCTGCTAAGTACGCCCTAATCAGCACGTGCTGGTGCGCCTTGAGGTTCAGCATCACGAGTGCTTTTTGCTTCAATCTTCGCTTTGGTAAAAGCTCAAAAGAATTACCCAAAGTACAAGAGTGCGACGCAACAAAGGCTACATTCATTTTCAAAAGCCGGGCTCAAAAAATTTCTGCTTACTTTCATTGTATTTAGTACATTGAACAGGTGTTCCCGTAATTTGAACATTACTATCAAATCAACTTCATGAAAAAGCAATATTTCTTTTTTCTTTTAAGCCTTATAATTGTTCAATTGGCGTTTGCACAATCACAGGATGTATTAACTGTAAGAAAATTCAGGGAGCAAAACGCCAACAGTATCATAAATGAATTTAGAAATTTTCTTGCTATTCCCAACGTTGCCAAAGACACCATAAATATTGTAAAGAATCCGGATTTCATCATGGAAATGATGCGTAAAAGAGGCATACAAAATGTACAGCTTTTAAATGCCGTTACCACAGGTGTACCCGGCGCGGTTTATGGTGAAGCCAGTGTGCCGGGCGCCAAACAAACCCTTATTTTTTATGCGCATTACGATGGCCAGCCGGTGAACCCAGCCCAATGGGCAAAGGGGCTTTCGCCTTTTGAGCCAACGTTATTTACTGCTGCAATTGATAACAATGGCAGTAATATTCCTTTTCCAACTGATGGTAAATATAACCTTGAATCAAGGATTTATGCCCGCAGTGCATCTGACGATAAAGCCGGTGTGGATGCAATTCTAAACGCGTACGATGCAATAAAGAAAAGTGGCATGCAACCTGCATTCAACATAAAGTTTTTCTTTGAAGGCGAGGAAGAAGCAGGCTCTCCACATTTGAATGAAATACTTGAGAAGTATTCATCATTGCTTCAGTCTGATTTGTGGATTATTTGCGATGGGCCGGTACACCAGAGCGGTAAAAAGCAAATTGTATTTGGTGTTCGTGGCGATACCCATCTCGATCTTACGGTGTATGCATCTAAAAGACCATTGCACAGCGGACACTACGGCAACTGGGCGCCCAACCCCGCCATGATGCTGGCGAAATTACTCGCCTCCATGAAAGAGGATAATGGCAGGGTAACCATCAAAGGATTTTATGATGATGTAACCGCCTTAAGTTCCTCAGAAAAGAAAGCGTTAAGTGAAGTGCCGTCAGTTGATGAACAAATGAAAAACGAATTGGGCATCAGCGAAACAGAAATGCCTGGCGTAACCCTGAGCGATGCAATCAATATGCCTTCGTTAAACATTAATGGAATGCAAAGTGGCAATGTGGGTAAGCTGGCATCCAATCAAATACCCACTTTTGCAACAGCAGTAATCGATTTAAGACTTGTATTGGGCAACGATTGGAAAAGGCAGCAGCAAAAAGTAATTGACCATATAAAAGCGCAGGGATATTTGGTTGTTTATAAGGAACCTACAGATGAAGAAAGAAAAAAATATGGCAAGATTATAAAAGTTATTCGCGACAATGACGGCATGAATGCCCAGCGTACACCAATGGATTTACCCATTATAAAAAAAGTAATAGAAGCGGTTAAATCTACCACCAGAGACCAAGTTGTTCTGCAGCCTACTTCGGGTGGCAGCCTGCCATTATTTTTGTTTGAAAAATATTTACAGGCAAAAACCATCACAGTGCCCATTGCCAATCACGATAATAACCAACACGCGGAAAACGAAAACATACGCCTGCAAAATTTATTTGATGGTATTGAAACAATGGCGGCATTGATGATGATTAAATAGAAATTTTCATTTTTGGAGCCACACGAATGGATTTCTATTTATCGTTTCTTATTTCGCGTAGGGCAACCTATTATACGATAACCCTTTAAGAGAACCGTAGTTAACAGTCTCCCCTTGTAAGCCTATTACCAGTCTTTTTTATTTTCCAAAGAAGTTTGAACTCAATACGGGTGCGGGAACAGCTGTCTTCGATGTACACTGATTTGTTGCAATTGTGCATTTGCTTCTATGAAATTGCAAGGTTTCGATACCTGTTCAAAAGTTCACTTGCTTTCAACCCGTTTACACGTAGCTAACGGCTAACCTTTAGCGCCTCGTCCTTTAGAGTAGAGCACCTTAAAGTGGTTGGATAGATTTTTCTGACGAATTCAACCAAGAGCTGATCCTCATAAAAGAACGCAAACATCTACACAATAGCTTCGAAGAACATTTCGTAGGACGCTCATACTGATGGTTCCCTGGGCAACTTTCAGGACTCAACCACTTGTCTCTCTGCAAATAAAACGTAAGACTATTCGGCTACGCATTTACATTTACAAGCTTCTACTAAATCCTTAATGCAAGACAACCTAAAACCTTTACAGGTCAACACTTTCCGTTATTTTTTTTCAAAAATTAGCTTGACACAGATGCGCTGTGGCGGGACAAGCACTCGGGTAGGTTGGGAAAATTATCTTGCACGCTACGGACCCTGAGCTTCGGGCTTCGAGCAAAAATATTATTGCTCTTAACTAAAAGCAAAAAGCCTCTGGCCGAATTTCAGTGCAATGGTTCTACCACCGCCCAGGAAGAGCTAACCGTAACGGAAGTTTCATTAATGTACCGTTGCCAAGCCAAAAAATTACATAACAAGGCCGTATACAAATGCCGCAAGCAATGCGCCTGCAATTGGTGCGAGGACCGGTATCCAGCTATAACCCCAGTCACTATCTCTTTTATTTTTAATAGGGAGTAAAAAGTGCATAATACGTGGCCCAAGATCACGTGCGGGATTAATGGCATAACCCGTAGGCCCACCTAAACTTAAACCGATTGCAAGTACCACCAATGCTACGGGCAATGCATCCAATGAACCAAGGCTAGCAGATGCTTTTGATATGCTCAATACGGCAAACATAAAAACAAATGTGCCGATGAATTCAGTAATAAAGTTGTGCGCCCGGTTGCGTTTGGCTGGCGCGGTGCAAAATACGCCAAGCTGCGTATCGGGATCTTCGGTATCATCGAAATGCTGTTTGTAGGCAAGCCACATGATAAACGCACCAAGCATTGCACCAATAAATTGAGCGGCAAGATATAGCGGCACATTGGCCCAGTCGAATTTGCCGGCAAAAGCCAGCGCAATAGTAACTGCCGGATTAAGATGCGCACCGCTTGCCGTTGCAGAAACATAGACTGCCACAAATACGGCCATTGACCAGCCAAAAGTAATGGCAATCAATCCGCCGTTATTACCTTTTGTTTTGCTGAGGATAACATTGGCAACAACACCATCGCCAAGAATAATAAGTAATGCTGTGCCTACGATTTCGCCAATGAAGGGAGTCATGAATTTGTGGTTTATAGTTTAAAAAAACTTTTATGCTTTATTAAGACAATATTTTTGTGCCAGCGCCGTGAAGATTTGCACCTGATCGTTAATCCATAGCGCATCTTTGTCCATAACATCAGCCATTATTTTTGCCACTGAAGGTGCAGCGGCAATTGCTGCTTTCGCATCTAAAAATAATAGTCTTGTGCGCCTTGCAAGAACATCTTCAACGGTGATGGCCATTTCTTTTTCTACAAACCATTCTATATCCTGCTGCCTAAAACCGAAAGATTCATTAATAAAATTTTCACCACTCTTTTTTACAAATGCACCGGCTTCATTACCAATAGGCAAATTTCGGGTAACACATTCTTTTTTTGGCAGCTTTGCAACAAATACAGCATTGTTAACCGCGTCTTCAGCCATTCTTCGGTAGGTGGTCCATTTGCCGCCTGTAACTGTTACCAGGCCTGCTTTTGAGACAATAATGGTATGGTCGCGGCTAAGCATGGACGTATTCTTTGCACCTTTCTTTTTTACCAGTGGCCTCAAACCCGCAAACATGCTGCTTACATCGCTGCGGTTAATGGTCTTTTCTAAATACAGGTTTGCATGATGCAGTACAAATTCAATCTCTTCTTCCAGCGGAATGGGATCGGTTTCAATTGCAGCAACAGGTGTATCTGTAGTACCGAGTACCACTTTATTATGCCAGGGAACAGCAAATAAAACACGGCCATCATCTGTTTTTGGAATCATCATGGCATTGGTGCCGGGGAAAAAATGTTTATCAATCACCAAATGAATCCCTTGAGACGGGGCAACCATTTTATCTTCATCTGGTTCATCCATCTGCATTACCGCATCAGTAAAAACACCGGTTGCGTTGATAATTACTTTCGCTTTTGCAGTATAGTTTTTGCCGCTAATGGTATCTTCAATCACGATGCCGGTAATTTTATTATCCGTCTTTTCTATTGATGCCGCCCTGCAATAATTTATAATTGTGGCTCCATGCAATGCGGCAGTAATACCCAGTTCAACTGCAAGCCTGGTATCGTCGAACTGACCGTCATAATAAAGAATTCCCCCGCTTAATTTTTCCGCATTTATCCCTGGCAATTGTTCAATTGTTTCTTTTTTATTCAGCAATTTGGTTTTGCCGATACTCAGCTTACCTGAAAGTACATCGTATACTTTTAAACCTATGCCATAAAACCATTTATCGAACCAGCTGTAGGCAGGTACAACAAACGCAGAAACTGTGGTAAGATGCGGAGCGTTGTTTAAAAGATAGCCCCTTTCCCGCAAGGCTTCCATTACCAGTTTAATGTTACCCTGCGCAAGGTAGCGAACGCCGCCATGAACCAGCTTAGTGGAGCGGCTTGAAGTGCCTTTACCAAAATCGAACTGTTCTATAAGCAAAGTTTTGTACCCACGCGAAGCTGCATCCAGTGCAGATCCCAGGCCGGTTGCGCCTCCACCGATAATCACTATATCCCATCCTTCTGTTTCAGCCAGTTGCTGCAGCATTTCGCTTCTCTTCATATAAACTGCTTATAGAATTTTATTTTTTATTTACCCAGCCATGGTATTTCAATTGAACTTTTCTTGCGTCGCACGCTTGTACTTTTTATACACTGGGCAACAGTTTACTGGTTTCAATGTCCGTAAACCAAAAGCCAACTTACGGATTTCCACTTTTGCAAAGATTAACTTTTAATTGCTACAAGCCTTTTCAGATTAATTGTCTGTGTGCGGTTATTAAGCTGCTGCATTTTGCTGAATTTTATGCTGCAGTACAAGTGTGCGACGCAACAATGCATGATAGCAGCAATACAGACCGGCCCCAAATTATTTCAAAACTAAAATGGCGCAGTTACTCTCCGTCATCAGCCCAGGTTCTTGTTGCTTTAATTGCTCTTCGCCAGTCTTTGGATAGTTCGCTTCTTTGCGCATCATCAATTAGGGGTGTAAAGATTTTATCTACCTGCCATTGTTCCTGAATTTCTTCCATATTGCTCCAGTAACCCACAGCAAGACCTGCTAAATAGGCTGCACCCAGTGCGGTTGTTTCTGTAACCTGCGGCCGAATAACTGTTGTATTTAAGATGTCGCTTTGAAACTGCATTAAAAAATCGTTGGCGGTTGCACCACCATCAACACGTAGTTCTTTTACGGTAATGCCTGCATCGTGCTGCATGGCATTTACCACATCCATGGTTTGGTAAGCAATACTTTCCAGTGCGGCCCTGGCAAAATGGGCGCCGGTTGTACCACGGGTAATGCCCACAATTGTTCCGCGGGCATGCTGGTTCCAATATGGGGCACCGAGCCCGGCAAATGCCGGAACTAAATATACCCCGTCTGTACTTTCCACCTGTTTGGCAAGGCCTTCAATTTCTGAAGATGATCTTATTAACTTTAGACCATCTCTTAGCCACTGAACTACGGCACCTGCAATAAACACACTTCCTTCCAGCGCATAATTGGTTTTACCGTTTATTTGCCAGGCAATGGTGGTTAATAAATTATTGGTTGAAATTACCGGCTGTTCTCCTGTATTCATGAGCATGAAGCAACCAGTACCATAGGTGTTTTTTACCATGCCGGGCTGCGTACACATTTGCCCGAACAAAGCAGCCTGCTGATCGCCGGCAATACCTGCAACAGGAATATTTTCGGAGGTAAGTATGTTTTGTGTGTAACCATATATTTCGCTGCTGCTGCGTACTTCGGGCAAAATATTTTTTGGTATATCCATTAGTTCGAGCAGTTCTTCATCCCACTGCAGTTCGTGAATATTGTATAACATTGTTCTTGAAGCATTGCTTACATCTGTGGCGTGTACCATTCCATTCGTAAGCTTCCAAAGCAGCCAGGTGTCAATTGTACCAAAACAAAGTTCGCCTTTGGCAGCTCTATCTCTTGCGCCGGGCACCTGGTCAAGAATCCATTTAAGTTTGGTTGCGGAAAAATATGCATCGATTATTAATCCTGTTTTGCGCTGAATGGGTTGCAGGTAGCCCTGTTGTTTTAACTGATCGCAGTATGTGGCGGTTCTTCTGTCCTGCCAAACAATAGCATTATGAATGGGTATGCCTGTTAACTTATCCCATACTACGGTTGTTTCGCGCTGGTTGGTGATACCTATAGCGGCAATATTTTTTAAGGTAAGGCCTGCCTGTGTTACGGCTTCTGCTGCTACGCCCAGTTGTGTGCTCCATATTTCGCTGGCATCATGTTCTACCCAGCCGGGCTTGGGGAATATTTGGGTAAATTCTTTTTGGGCAACGGATCTTATACTTCCTTTTTTATCAAAAACGATGGCACGGGAACTGGTAGTACCCTGATCGAATGAGAGAATAAATTTTTCCATGGAGCAATTGTTTGGCTTTCAAGATAAGGACTTTTTTTATTTGATTTGCTTTTTGCATTTATGTAAACGCATTGTGGCTTTTGGAAAGGGAGCAAGACAACTCTTACCTGATGAACGCACCATTGCTTCGATCCTCGCTTTGCGGAATTCAGTTATACAGCACAAGAGCCCCACCATGGCGCATATGCGTCAAGCTAATTTTTGATAAAAATTGCTGAAAGTGTTTACCGGTAATTGTTTTAGGTTGTCTTGCAATGAGGATTTAGTAATAGGGTTTAAATATTAATGCGTTGCCGAATAATCTTCGCTTTCCTTTGCAAGGAAAAAAAGCAACTGAATCCTGAAAGTCGCATAGAGAACCAACAGTACAAGAGTGCGACGCAACGGAAACTCAATAGTAGCAATGCTGTTGGGTCAATAAATGTATTCCTTAGCTTGACGCATATGCACCATGGCGGGAAGGGACGATGCCAATAGTTCGTTAGCCCGGGCCATAAAATTCTTATTATTTTGCAAAAAGCTTATCTGCAAGTTTTGCATCGTGACCGTAAATGTCTTTTCTGAAATTGAGCGTTCCGTTTTTATCGGCCCATGCTGTAAAATAGGCGATAACTACCGGCACTGATTTTTTTAAGCTTACCCATGTTTCTTTAGTATTGTTCATGGCCGTATCAATTCGGTAACTTGTCCACAGGGAATCGTTTCGTAAAAGGTAATCAGCCAGGTGTTTTGGCTCGCCAACACGTATGCAGCCATGGCTAAAACTACGGCTTGACGAGCTGAAAAGATTACGGTTTGGGGTATCGTGAAAATAAATATCATAGTTGTTGGGGAACAAAAATTTTACGCGGCCAAGAGAATTTGAAGGCCCGGGCTTCTGGCGTATTGAGGGCAGCGAATCCCTGCCGCCAATACGTTCCATATTGTGTGCAGCCAGGTAATTGGGGTTCTTTCTTATGCCGGGTAAAATTTCGTTTCTTACTATTTTAACAGGAACATTCCAATAAGGGCTGAATACGATATTTTTTAGCCGACCAGAAAAAATTACGGTGCTGTTTGCTGCTGTACCCACGATAACGTTCATGCTGAAGGCAAGTGTATCATCTGTATAAACGTACATTTTGTATTCGGGTATATTCACAAAAATATAGTTGGTATCGTGCTGCGGTGTCATCCAGCGCATGCGTTCCAGGTTTACCAGTATTTGCTGTGTACGTTGTGCAGGAGTGACGTTGAGCTCATCAATCATTTTAATGCCGATGGTTCCGTCAACGCTAAGCCCCATGCGGCGCTGAAAGGATTTTACACCTGTTACCAGAACACTGTCCAGTAAATTTGACGAGTCCTTTGCGGGAAGATCACCTAACTTATAAAGTCTGTCTCTTACTAAAGGCAAGATATCGGAAGAATCTCCCGGATGAATTGATTTTTCTGGCCTGGCAATAGAATCCCATGTAGTTGTTTGCTGTAGTTTAATATATACCGGCAGAAATTCCTTAAGTTTTTTATACTCATCATTGAGTGGCGCAAATTCATCTGCGGCTCCATTTTTTGAAAGAATAACAGAGTCAAGTAACGCGGCCAGGTTTACTTTTTTTCGCGGTATAAACCAGCCCAAATCAGTAATATTACTGTCGGTACCTTTATACATTTTGGCTGCGTAAACAAAGAACTGGCCGGTTAGAGAAAGTTCGGTATTGAGTAACTCTTCAGGTTTATGTTTTGCGGTGTTACCATTTGAAAAATTATTATACAAGTTATAGAGCCTGGCATTATATAAACTACTATCCTGCTCATTACTAATGGTATTGTTGAGCAGGTTTATAAAGCCTGCAGCCTGTTCGCCGGGTCCGCTGCTGTCAAACCAGGCGTACTCGTAATTACGTTCCGTATAAAAATCTTTGTACTGCTTTTCGAATCTTTTAAATTCGGTATGTACGTCAACAAAATGCTTTACCTGGGTACTGTCTAAAAATAAATTATTGAAAGATGTAAGTGCGGTAATTGTCTTATCTGGCTTTATATTTTTATTTTTATCACCCTTGCATGCACCCCAAAAAAAAGCTGACATAAATAACGAAAGGTAAATGATCTTCATATATACATTGGTTGGCTGCATGAATATATACAGTAAGGTTTATAGAGACAATAATAATCTTTTTAAAGCTCCAAAACAGTATTAACCGGAAATAATATTTCAATACCAGCCAATCTTTTCATGGCCTCTTCGTTGCGTCGCAATCACTTCATCTAAATAGCATGTAGCAGCTTTGGCTTCACTGGTCACAGGGCTGTTTAACTGCCCGGCGCTAATTACAAAGGAAAATTATTTAAAATATTCCGGCAGATAATTTACTCAAATAGTTATTGTAAAATTGTCTTTTTAAAACATGCAATTAAAATATGCCAGTTAAAACACACAAATACACCAATGGACAAGTAACAGTAGTTTGGAAACCGGAAATATGCATCCATTCAAAGATTTGCTGGACTAACCTTAAGGAAGTTTTTAACCCGTCTGCCCGGCCCTGGGTAAACATCGACGGTGCAACTACCGAGCGTATTGTTCACCAGGTACGCAAATGCCCCAGTGGGGCATTAAGTTATTTGCTCAATGAAAATTCAGTTTCTACAGGCGAGCATGAAGCACTTTCTGTAACAGGAGCAAATGCCAACATCACAAATATTGACGTAACCTCCAATGGCCCGTTGCTTATCAATTCAGATTGTACCATAACTTTCAGTGATGGGAGACAGGAAATCCGGAAAGGCAAAACCGCACTGTGCAGGTGTGGGGCCAGCAGCAACAAACCCTACTGCGATGGGAGCCACCATAAAACAGGCTTTGCAGGTTAGTTTACCGGTATTTTACCAGTTACAAAAAAGCTAACCACCGCAATACATACAAGTGCAATAACTGTAAACATTAATACAAATTTTGCCCTGCGAAGGAGTTCTTCATCTTTAAGGCGCAAAGCATTGTATAACATTCTTAAACCTAAAAAAAGAACCATTAACATTATTGCGAAAAGCAATACATAAAAATAGAAAAGCCCGTTGATGGCATCGAGTAAGTACATGTAACTTTTTAAATTTTTTTTGATTGCTTATACCCGCTTTTCAGCAGCCATTGAAGCACTTTATCCCGCTGGTCGCCCTGTATAATAATTTCTCTATCTTTTACGCTGCCGCCTGTACCGCAATAATTCTTTAATGTTTTGCCAAGGGTTTCCAGGTCTTCTTCTTTACCATTGAAACCGATGATTAATGTAACAGCTTTTCCGCCCCGATGTTTGGTTTCTAAACGTATTTTTAATTTTTGCTGGGCAGGCAATGCTGTTTCCTGTGGGGTATTGTCGCCGGTTTCAAAATTAAAATCCGGGTTGGTACTAAATACAAAACCAAGGTTATCTGGTTTATTTTTTTTGCTCATCGTTGTAAAAGATTGTAGCGTTGAAAAAAGATAATACGTTTTTTCGTTTGGTTCTCTTTTATAATATCACTGCTTTCAAACTCAAATCTAAACTCTTTGCCTGGTGTATTAAGCCGCCCACACTCACATAGTCAACGCCTGTAGCAGCATAATCTTTTATGTTCTCTAAATTAATACCTCCACTGGCTTCTGTTTCAAAATCGTGGTTAATGATGGGCAATGCACCTGCTACCTGCTGCGGTGTAAAATTATCCAGCATAATGCGGAAAACTTTTCCTTTGGCCGTGGCGCAAACAATTTTTACATCTTCAATACTTCTTGTTTCCACTTCTATTTTTAAGGCGGGCTTTTTTGTCTGCACATATTGGTAAGCCTTGGTGATAGCGGCCTGCAGCCCACCGCAGTAATCAATATGGTTATCCTTAATCATAATCATATCGAACAAACCAAAACGGTGGTTGGTACCACCGCCAATGCGTACCGCTTCTTTTTCGAGCAGGCGAAAATTAGGCGTAGTTTTTCTTGTGTCGAGCAGTTTGGTATTAAACCCCTTCAGCTGATCTGTGTATTGGCGGGTTAGTGTTGCAATACCGCTCATGCGCTGCATACAATTTAGCACAAGTCTTTCGCATTTTAATATCGTGTGAATGGTTGCTGTTACTTCAAAAGCTTTTTCGCCATAAAGCATTGAGTCGCCATCCTGTTTAAAAGAGTTGAACCCCATGCCGGGTTCAACAATATAAAAAATTTTCTTCGCTACATCTACGCCGGCAAGAACGCCGTCCTGCTTTATTTTTAAAACTGCCTTTCCCATTTTATCAGCAGGAATACAGCTTAATGCAGAATGGTCGCCATCGCCCACATCCTCAGCTAATGCTTCTTTAACTAAATGCTCCAATTGCTCATCGAATGATTTCATGAGAACAAAACTAAGCATAGTATAATGAACAACAATGGAACACGGATGACATGGATAACACTGATTTTTATGATTGCTTTTTTATAATAAGTGATTAAGCTTTCTGCATTATTGCAAACGGTAAATGTTTTGCTGACCGCAATTGCTCAAACATATTCTTGCGTACAAGTGTGCGACGCAACCTGGCTAAACACCTGCAATACAGCCGGGCCCAAAAACTGTATTTATATTTTAAATTATAGTTGGTATAGTATTATTTTACAATCAATACTTGTTTAAGATGACAATGATTCAGTAGTGCCGGACAATAGAAATTTTCAAACCCATATAACAGAAAAAGATGAATAATACTTTTTTACGCCCCTGGCAGCAAGAGGATGCGGCCGAACTTACAGAAATTGCCAACAGCCGCAATACCTGGAATAATTTGCGCGACCAAATGCCGCATCCCTATACTTTAACGGATGCACAGGAATGGATAGCACACTGCAAAACTCAGCAACCCGAGGTAACCTTTGCAATTATTTACAATGGCAAGGTTGCCGGCAATATCGGGTGCGTGCCAAAAACAGATGTGTACCGCAAAAACATGGAAATAGGTTACTTTATTGGTGAGCAGTTTTGGGGCAATGGCATCGCTACAGAATCTGTGCGCATATTACTCAGTTATATAGAAACGAAATTCGATATAATTCGTATTTATGCCGAAGTATTTGCACATAACACCGCTTCTATGAAAGTACTCGAGAAAAATGGGTTTTACCTGGAAAGCGTGCGCCGTAATGCAGTTATAAAAAACGAAGTAATCATCGATGATCAGGTGTGGGTAAAACTTTTGAAATAACATTTTTTCGAACCTGGCATTGTATCTTTTTGGAGACTTGATTGCCTCGCACACTTATTCTTTTGGTAATTTTATACAGCTATAAAAGTTAATCAGGCCTGGAGTTTTGTAGCCTGTTTTGGTCTTATTAATAGCTTTAGTTTTTTAAATAATTTCTGTGGCGTAACATTCAGCAATTGTTAGCTTTGATATTGAAAATATTTCCCTCAGCAAATAAATAATGCGTTGTTATGCAAGGTTCAATTGGTGTGTTCGATTCGGGTTATGGCGGGTTAACAGTTTTAAAAGAAATTATAGCCAGGCTGCCACATTACGATTATATCTATCTTGGCGATAATGCCCGTGCCCCCTATGGCAACCGTTCTTTTGAAACTGTTTATCAATATACATTGCAAAGTGTGGAATGGTTTTTTAAACAGGGCTGCCCGCTGGTTATTCTTGCGTGCAATACCGCATCCGCAAAGGCATTGCGCACTATTCAGCAAAACGACCTGCCACGCATAGCACCCGATAAAAGGGTACTTGGTGTAATACGGCCCACAACCGAAATTGCCGGCCAATACTCAAAAAGCAGGAAGGTTGGTATACTGGCTACCAATGGCACCGTACAATCGCAGTCTTACATAATAGAGGTTCAAAAATTTTATCCGGATATAGAAGTGGTGCAGGAAGCCTGCCCAATGTGGGTACCGCTGGTTGAAAATAAAGAATACGAAAGCCACGGCGCCGATTATTTTATTAAGAAAAACATCCATCAGCTTTTGCATAAAGAACCTAGGATCGATACGATATTACTGGCCTGCACACACTACCCTTTGCTCTTAAAGAAAATAACAGAATATACCCCCGTAGATATTACCCTGCTGGCACAAGGTAGTATAGTTGCAACCAGCCTGGCAGATTACCTGCACCGCCACACCGAAATGGAAGTAAGGCTGAGCAGGCAGGGTACAAGAACTTTTTACACAACGGATTCGGCCACCGATTTTGATAATAATGCCACCGATTTTTTTGGAGCGCCGGTGCAATCGAAACATACAGACCTTGAGTAATATTAAAGATCCAGATTAAACCCCTTCAATTCCCTGAAATGGCCGTTCAGCTTTATTTTATCTTTAAGTGTTTCAATACCGGCAGCAACAGGTAATATTTTCTGCAGATGCCGTTTTAGGTATTCGAGGCGATGGTCCTCCCTCAGCAGGCCAAGCAGTTCATATTCTTCTTCCAGCGTAAGACCAGCATGGTGCGCTACATCGTAGCTTAGCAATAACGCATCGGTTTTTTTAAAGTCCTTATTTACTTTCAGTAATCTGTGCAATTCCTGAATTAATGCAAATACATTTCGCATAATCGAAATGCGTGCAGATGCCTCATTCTCCAGATGGTTAACTATCGCTCCACTGTATAGTTTATCCGGTACATATTTTATTATTTCAAGTACCCTGAAGATACTCATGCCCTGCACACGAATATCCATTCTGCCATCTTCGTATACTTCTACAATTTCCAGTATCTCTGCCATAGAACCCATCTCGCTAACCTGCTCTTTTATAACAGCAGGAATACCAAATGGCTTCTTTTCTGCATAACATTCCGTAATCAGCTGCTTGTACCTTTCTTCAAATATGTGCAGGTTAAGTGATTCGCCCGGAAACACCACGATACTCAATGGAAATATGGGGATGAAGTTTGTCATTGGTTTTAAAAATATTGGTTTAAAAATAAGGTCTATACTGCAAGGTTATTACAATTACCACAAATTTATTAAAGCAAAAAAGTCTGTCTCTGCTGCCGGGCGCTAAGTAACTACTGTTTGCATGCATGTTAAACGGCTGGTTTTCTTATGGGCCAGACTGGATTGCATTATTGGTCTTTGGTTGCGTCGCACTCTTGTACTGAAGAATACATTTCAACAGTTCACAAGTTACAAAGTTCATGGGTTTTAAAATACCGCCGCACGCATAGCTTGTGAACTAAGGAACTCGTGAACTTGACGCCAAAAGTTCTTAACGTACATGTGTGCGACCACCGCCTGGGGCAGGGCAAGCTGCAAGGAACGATGCTATAAAAAACGGTGCCGGGCTCAAAATACTGCCAACCCAATTATTTTCAAAAACGGTACAAGGAAAATAATCTTTCAATAAGTTTTGAAAATTCAGAAACACTAATTAGCTTTGTTCTATGAAGTTAGACGAAGCCAAACAGCAATTTATACAGAGCTGGGGCGTACTGGGCAGCCAGTGGGGCATTAACCGAACCATGGCGCAGGTGCATGCGCTACTATTAGTAGCCAGTGCGCCGCTAAGTACAGACAATATTATGGAGGAACTGAGCATCAGCCGCGGCAATGCCAACATGAATGTTCGCGACCTGATGAACTGGGGTCTTGTGGATAAAATTATTGTGCAGGGCGACAGGAAGGAATATTTCTCCGCCGAAAAAGACATCTGGAAAGTGGCTACAAAAATCATGTACCAACGGAAGAAACGGGAACTTGACCCAATGCTTAAAGTGCTAAACCAGTTAACCGATATTGAAGGCGATAAAAGAAATGCGGAAGTAAAAGCATTTACCGAGCGTATTGACAGTATAAAAAAATTTGCCGGACAGGCCGAAAAAACAATGGATGTAATGATTAAGGCTGAAGAAAACTGGTTCTGGAGCAGTTTTTTAAAGCTGATAAAATAAAAGTTCCTTGCGTTGGAATAAGCCGGTTTTTCCGGCTTATTTAAAGCTTTTTATTTTCAAATATTATTGAAACTATAATAATAAATTCTATGAAAATTTTAAAACAGGCTGATGTGTACTTTCAATTCTTTTTGATGCTTTTTGTAATTGTTTCCCTTTTTCAAACGGAGCCATTTTTACAATCTTACGAGCATTATTTTCTTGTAGGTGGGTGGCAGTTTGTAAGTATGCTGTTCCACGAATTTGCAGGACGCTTTACCGCAAAAGGTGGCAGAAGAAGAACTTATCAAAATGCAGTTTATATAATTGTTGCGTTCATGGTTGCAGGTTTCATAGTTCCATTCTTCCTGTATATTTTCTTTATACTGGTTTTCGTGGCTCCATTTATGGCCATTTATTACCTGTTCATTTGTTACGATGAAACTTATCACCACATGCAACGGCCTTTGGCACAATTAAAATAACAACAACATGAAAAATATAAAAATCGTTATCGCTGGCGGTACAGGTTTTATAGGCAATGCCATAACAAAATATTTTGGAAGCGATAATGAAATTATCATCCTTACCCGCAACCTTAAGAATGGGAAGAATAACAATTATGGTAAAACCGCTATCGCCAATGAAGTACAAAAAAATGTGCGGTTGGTACAATGGAACGCAAAAGATTGCGGCGACTGGTGTAAAGAAATTGATGGCAGCGATTTAGTAATTAATCTCACCGGCAAAAGTGTAAACTGCAGGTATAATGAGAAAAACAAACACGAAATTTTTGACAGCCGAACGAATGCTGCCAAAGCAATTGGCGAGGCGGTAAAGTACGCGGTTGTACCGCCTAAGCTTTGGATCAATGCCGCTTCTGCCACTATTTAACGCAATGCTACAGACAGGCCACAGAATGAACATACCGGCGAATTTCACAACGATTTTAGCGTGCAGGTTTGCAAACTGTGGGAGAAAACTTTTTTTGACCAAAGAACACCGTTTACCAGGAAAGTGGCATTGCGCATGGCCATTACTTTAGGCGACGGCGGCGTGATGGTTCCTTATCTTAATCTATGCAAATTTGCATTGGGCGGTAAACAGGGAACCGGTAAACAAATGTATAGCTGGGTGCATGTATATGACGTATGCCAAGTAATTGACTTTATGTGGCAGCATACAGAAATGGAAGGAGTATTTAATGTAAGCAGTCCTTACCCGGTAAATAACGAAACCTTCATGCGCACGCTAAGAAAAGTTACTGGAAATGCTGTTGGTTTACCTGCACAAAAGTGGATGCTTAAAACAGGTGCAGCAATCATCGGCACAGAAACAGAATTATTGTTGAAAAGCCGCTGGGTGCTGCCAACCAAATTGCTCGAAAATGGTTTTACATTTAAGTTCCCAAATTTGCAAACGGCATTTGAAGATATTATAGATAAACTGCCACGCAAAGCATATCATCTTTTTTAAAAATATTATGTCCAAAACTTTTCTTACAGGCGAATGGAAAAACCTGCTTTTTGCCAATTACAAAATTGATCCGGCTGTTCTTTTGCCTTATCTGCCGGCCGGAACAGAGTTGGATTATTGGAACAATACCTGCTATGTAAGCCTGGTTGGTTTTATGTTCCTTAACACAAAGATCAAAGGCATAGCCGTGCCCTTTCACCGGAACTTTGAAGAATTTAACCTGCGCTTTTATGTACGCTTTAAAGATAAAGGCGAGTGGAAGCGGGGTGTAGTTTTCATAAAAGAAATTGTCCCTAAAAAAATGATCTGCCTGGTAGCCCAGCTTTTATATGGCGAACATTATTACTACCACCCTATGAAAAATTCTTTGAGAGAAACAATCGATACCAAAGAAATAAAATATGAATGGCTGGTAAATAAAGAATGGAATTACTTAAGCGCAGTTACAGCAAAAGAAGCAGTGCCTGCAACAGAAAACAGTGAGGAAGAATTTATAACAGAACATTACTGGGGCTATACCAAAATGGCTGAAAACAAAACTTCGGCCTACAATGTGGTGCATCCTAAATGGAACATACATAAAGTACTTTCATTTGATCTGTTTTGCAATGCTGCTGTTTTATACAGCGATGCATTTAAACACTGCCTAGCCAAGCAACCAACATCAGTTTTTATGGCAGATGGCTCTGCCGTAAGCATTAAAGAAAGAAAGATTTGGAAGTATTAAAAATTGGATACACGAAAACGCCCTTTATTGGACTCAAAATGGGGTGCCACAAATACCCGTCAACACTTAGCATTTATTCATGCAAATAGATCAACTTGCACGAATAACAATTTACACATGCTGAAAAAAATTGACTTTTACGCACAGGTTATTATAGTAATCGCCATGGTGATACTTGCCATTGTTTCTCTTTTTATAGGATCGTATTTTTTTGGCGCACTGTTGCTGCTTATGCCGCTTGGTTTATGGCAACTTATTAGCGCATTATTTTACGCTGCTTCAAAAAGTCCGCAAACTGATAAAAAAATCTTAAACCGTTACTGGATGGCTTCGGCCACAGGTATTATTTTGCTCATTCTTGGAATTTTATTAAGAGACAATAACGGAAACCAACTGGCAATGGTTTTAATTACCATTGCTCTTTCTATCTGTTTCTTAACCGCTTTGTATTACGTCTATCTTTACAAAAAATATTTCCTGCATGCAAAATCAGCCGAAGAAAACAGTGGTATTGGGAGCGTCTGAAAATCCGGCACGTCACAGTTATCTTGCCACAACCCGTTTAAAAGTGCAGCAGCACCCCGTTATTGCAATTGGGAAAAAGCCCGGCAATATAAACGGCATACCCATTACAACAGAACATTCTGCAATACAAGATGTAGATACCATTACCCTCTATTTAAACGAACACAATCAACGGGAGTATTATGATTATATTTTTTCGCTGCACCCAAAACGCATCATTTTTAACCCCGGTGCCGAAAACGATGAACTGGCCAATTTAGCCAAAGAAAAAGGCATTAAAACCATGGAAGCGTGTACATTGGTATTGCTAAGTACCGGCCAATATTAATGCGTATTTTTT
>JBBRDW010000031.1:0-41092 GCA_038203525.1 Chitinophagales bacterium
CTTAAGAAGAGATTATGACGAAGATCATAACAGCACATGATCAAGGTTTGTCAGCCTGCTGATGAATATCATCAAAATTGAAGCAGGGAATACCTTCAAATGCCTTGCAGTACTGTATTTGGCCAAAATAAAAAGGCAACCTTTCGGCTGCCTTTTTATTTCAGTAGTAACTTTCGTAACAAAAATAGATTCAAATAAATCTTCCGGATTATTTTTCCCGTCTTAAAAAATACAATATTTATTAGCCAGGCAATATTGCTGCTATTAAGCCCCGTTGCGTCGCACGCTTGTACGCAATAATCAATACTCAGCACATTAAAATCATCCTAACTTTTATAGAACTTGTAATTACCGAACCGTCTTATTTTAATACTATTGCGGAGCTATATGCGACGCCGCATTTGGTGTTTTCACCTACATCACCCGCTACAATCTACGCTACAATAAAAGCTGAATTTCGGTAAAACAGTACAAGAGTGCGACGCAACCAAAGCCTCATAAAAAACTAAATGCCGGGCCAAAAAATGTATTAAAAATATTCGCTTATACAAGTTGATAATACAAACAAAAAAATCATGCTTTCATTACTTTTGTCTGGCATACAAAATTTGTTTTAGCTACATTGGTTTTAGTTATGGCATCAAAACCGCCTGCCACTTCTGTAAAATTTCTATAACCACGGCCCTGCAATATTGATGCTGCTATCATACTGCGGTAACCGCCCGCACAATGCAGAAAAAAATGTTCTTGCGGTTGAATGTCTTTTACCCAATTATTAATATATGCCAATGGCCTGTTGTAAGCTTCTTCAATATGCTCGGCAGCGTACTCGGTTTCTTTGCGCACATCTATAATTTTATCTTCCCCAATTATTACCTGCTGCGCAAATTCTTCAGCAGGTATTCTGTCTACCACATCCGCCTCCTTACCCGAAGCCAGCCATGCTTTAAAGCCACCTTTTAAATGCCCCAAAATATTATCAAATCCCACGCGGCTTAGGCGGGTTACGGTTTCTTCTTCTTTGCCTTCTGCTGTAACTAACAATAAAGGGTGCTTAACATCTACAATTAAAGTGCCCACCCACGGGGCAAAATCGCCGTTCAATCCAATGTTTACCGATTGCGGAATGAACCCTTTATAGAAATCTGTATTGTCTCTTGTATCTAAGATCAGCGCTTCGGTATTTTCTGCGGCTGCCTCAAATTCATCAGGCGTAAGTGTACGCATGCCATTATTTAAAACGGTATCAAAACTTTCATAGCCTTTTTTATTCATTGCAACGTTTAAACCAAAATATCCCGGAGGTGGCAGCAGCCCCTCTGTTACTGCTTTTATAAATGCTTCTTTATCGGGTTGGTTTAAAGCATAGTTGATTCTTTTCTGATGGCCCAGCGTATCAACAGTTTCCTTCATCATATTTTTACCACAGGCACTGCCAGCCCCATGTCCGGGATAAACAATTACTTCATCTGCCAATGGCATTATTTTATTCATCAGGCTTTCGTACAACAAACCAGCAAGTTGTTCCTGCGATATATGCGCTGCTTTTTGTGCCAGATCGGGCCGGCCCACATCTCCGAGAAACAGGGTATCGCCACTAAAGATGCAATAGTCTTTACCGGTTTCATCTTTCAGCAGAAAAGTGGTACTCTCCATTGTATGGCCGGGTGTATGCAAGACTTTAATAGTTACATCGCCAATTTTAAATTCTTCGCCATCTTTTGCAGAAATGCATTCAAATTCGCAGGCGGCATTGGGGCCATACACTATCGGTGCACTTGTTTTTCTGCTAAGGTCTACGTGGCCACTTACAAAGTCAGCATGAAAATGTGTTTCAAAAATATATTTTAAACGGACTCCATCTTTTTCGAGACGTTCCAGGTACGGTTTTATTTCTCTTAGCGGATCAATTATTGCAGCTTCTCCATTACTGGTAATGTAGTATGCGCCCTGTGCAAGGCACCCCGTATAAATTTGTTCTATTTCCATATTAGTATGTTTGATATTCGAAAGTGCAAAGGTCAGCGAACTTTTTTAATGATTTTGGTAACATTGGTTACATAAAAAGATCAGTTACAAATTCGGCTTTTTAGTAAGAATGATAAATAATTCTGTACCCTGTCTTTTAGCAAAAGAATTATAACATGGATCAAATACTTTAAAATTAAAACACTTTTCAAAGAGCGGAATATATTGTGTTTTGCTGCCACCAAATGGAGGGCCTTCATTTTCAAATGCTCTGTCAAATAAAACACCTGCTAACCTGCCCTCAGCTGCAAGTAATTTTGTCATTTTAGCGACATAGGAACTGCGCAGCGATGGATTTAAAGCACAAAAAAAAGTTTGTTCCAGTATTAAATCGTACTCTCCGGTGTGGTTAAAGAAATTTCCCAAAACGATTTTGATATAAGCGTTTGAGGCAAATTTATTTTTTAATTTTTTTACCAAAACCGGGGCAATATCAATAACGGTAATATTCGTAAACCCCTGTTGCAGCAGGTATTCCGCCTCGTAGCTGTTGCCGCAGCCAGGAATTAAGATCCTAATGTCTTTATTTGTTAGCTGATCTATATACGCCATTAACGGAGGTGATATTTCACCTAAATCCCAGCCCGTTGAATTGGTATTATATCTATCGTTCCAAAATGTTTCCCCAATATGCATATTGATGTTTACTAAAAGGATTTATACTTTTTTAATCCCTTCCAATTTAGCCTGCTGCCGTAAAAAATAATTCTTTAATAATGATGTACACCCCCATTACCAGAACAAACCAGCCAAATGCCGGCTTTAACTTATTGCCATTAATTTTTTTAGAAATTTGCGTACCAATAAAAATACCTAAGATAGCCATGCCTGATACCCCAAGCAGAAACAGATAATCTATAGCAATGCCGTTAACAATATCGCCGCCAAAGCCTAACAAAGAATTAAACGCTATAATTAAAAGAGATGTGCCAACAGATTGTTTCATGGATAAACCTGCAAAAAATATTAATGCCGGTATAATTAAAAATCCTCCACCTGCACCCAAAAAACCTGTTACAAGACCAACCGCCAACCCAATACCCATTAACCTAAAAGCGTCAGGTCTTGTTTGTATAATATTTTCTTTTTCTGTTTTTACAATCATGGAAACGGAAGCAATTACCATCAGCAACGCAAAAACAACCATTACCAAAATATCTTTCGATATTTCCAGGCTGCCAACATAAAAAAGGTGAGCGGGTATAAGTGGTAATATCATTTTTCTTATAAAAAGCAGCGATACCAGTGAAGGAATCGCGAAAAGAATAGCTGGCCTCATTTTTAAATTGCCCAGTTTATAGTGCTTCAAAGCGCCCACTAAGGCAGTAATACCCACAATGAATAACGAATAACTTGTAGATAAATGCGGATTAATATTAAACAGATAAACCAATATTGGAACAGTAAGAATACTGCCACCGCCTCCAATCAGCCCAAGTGAAACGCCGATAACAACAGAAAAAAGATAACCTGCCAGTTCCATATATTTTTTTGTCTGATCCTGCAAAAATCTGTCAAATTAAAAAAAAGAACCGCTACTAATGTTACAAAGCTATTCCTGTTGCAGATGAAATTTGTATTCTTTTTTTCGTGTAATTGTCACTTAGAGCATAAAGTAGCAAAAGTGTTATCTAAAATTTTTACCGGGTAAATCTTTGTTATGTAAATTTTAAGAATGATTATGGTAGTACAAAAGATTTAGCTGCAACAGTTGTTGTATTTAAATTGGGAAATACCCTTTTACCGGTTGCTACATCGGTATAATCATTGGCTGTAAAAGCTTCTCCGTATGCCTTCACAAAAACGGTAGTGCCCGAGGTAAATCCCATTGCATACAATTCAGTCTTACCAATTTTAATAACACCAGTAGAATTCCTTATGCGGTAAACATCGCTATGAGCATCGTAATTATTACCCGCCACTGCATCCGAAGTTCCATAAAACAGGCGAACACCTCTTGGGTTTGAGTAATCTCCGGCCGGACTGATAAAGGGGTTAACCTTTACAGTGTCGCCAACAATGCTAATATCGAGCCCGGTAATGCTGGTAGTGGATATCCTGCCTAGTGCAAACCTTGGAATTATCGTAGGCGTATCGTTTACATTTTGTTTGTGATAAAACGTGTCGAGCTGGTAAGTGCCATATCCTTCTTTGGAATAAGTTATACTGTAAGTGCCAAAAGGCACATTGGAGAATGAATATCTTCCTGCGGAGTCTGTTAAAGCAGTAAAACCATTACCCTTGATCTCCACCATCATACCTTCACGCAGCTCGTTGTTATTCAGGTCATCGAAAAGGTAAACATCGCCAAAAATCTTTTGTGTTCCGAAGCTGGACGGCGAAACAGCACCCGATTTACAACCCACAAACAACAACGCAAAAAAAGGAATAAACAGGAATTTCATAATATCACGTTTAGTATATTTTGTGCAGCTCGTGCACATAACTTAAATATTTGAACCTTTTTGCGCAGGATTAAGGGCAAGGTTAATGAATGTTTGATTAATGGCAAGAATATTTTTATAAATATATAGAAAATTTTTGGCCGGGGTATTTGTAAAATCCACAGTCTATTTCAAATTTTTACTTAATTTTTTTTTACGGGCAATATCACTTTGGGCATCGTCTGTTGTGTCACTCACTTGTACGTCCAGTTTTTATGGCATCTTTTTACAGCCGTTACACATAGTCTGTCGATACAAATGCGAAAATTGGAACCGCTACAACCTTCGGCCTGTTGCCCAAGGAATTGACAGTACAAGAGGCCCGCCCTGGCGGGAAGGAACGATGAGCTAATATCTAATGCCCGCCCTAAAAAATTATTTACCAAATGAACCAATATTGGTACTGAATATTTTTACAGCGATTGCCAGTAAAATTACACCGAAGAATTTTCTGATTGCAAGCAATCCTGCCGGACCAATTGCACGTTCTATCCATTTTAAGGAATGTAAAACGATGTACACGAAAACAAGATTGATGAGGACGCCAAGGAATATATAAAGCTGATCGTAATTTGCTTTTAACGACATAATGGTGGTAAGCGTACCGCTGCCTGCAATGATAGGAAATGCAATAGGTACAATGGTTCCGGAACGTACATCAACATCGCCTTTAAATATTTCGAGGCCGAGCACCATCTCTAAGCCAAGCAAAAACATTACTATAGAACCGCCCACCGCAAAGGAGTGAATGTCGAGGCTCATAATTTCCAGAAACTGTTTGCCAATAAGCAGGAATACGATCATTAAAACACCGGAAACCAATGTAGCTTGGGTGGAGCGTATGCCACCCATCTTTTCTTTTAGGGAAACCAGTAAGGGAATTGAACCAAGTATATCTATTACGGCGAACAGGGTAAATGTTACGGTAACCAGCTTATCGAATTCGAATTGCATGCACTTCGTTTTTATAAAGGTAGTAGATTAGTAATTGAGGAACATACGGTTTTTAGGAAACCGGGTAGCTGGCTTTTAAATCTTTCAAACAGTTAACACACAAACATTCACTGTACGTTTCTTCAATAAGCACAATTTCTTCAATTGATAATATTGTACCGCTGCACTGGCAATGCGTTATATCGCCCAGTTTGCATTCGAATGATTGATTGCAGCGCGGACAGATTTTTTGTTCATGCCATGGCATAATTTTCTTGTATTAAGTGCTGCAATATATTCTGTTGTACAAGTGTGCGACGCAAGTAAAGCCAAATAGTTGATCTGCAGTTGGGTACATAATTATCTCAGGCTGTTTTGAGCGCAGGATTTTTTCGTTGCATCCATTCAAATGTTCCAAACATTAACGCACTGTATAATGCGGTGCCGGCAAAAAAACGAAATTCAAAAGGAATGGCCGCAACTAGACATTCATAAAAACCTGGAATGGTTTGCGCATAAAAACTGCTGCCAATCCAAACGCCAAGATCGGTTATAATCCAGTGAATAAATACAACAGCCAACGTTGCTGAAAAAAAAATGTTTTTTAGCGTTACTTCTTTGCACAAAAACTTGCCCGCTACAACCATCAATGCAAAAGCGCCATAAACCCAAAACCAACCATCGTACAATAATCCGCTGCGGTATTGCGCATACACGGTGAACGATAAAATAAGATCGCTCAGGAACAATGCTAGCAAAGGCAACGCAAATGATTTTGTATTGCCTTTGAAATAAGCACCTCCGAATAAAGCCATAGAACCAATGGATGAAAAGTTTGCAACACTGCTAAGATCATTGTTGGCATTGATCATTATCCGCAATAAGGCCGCAGCAATAATGATGATCATAATTACCGCATTACGCGGATTTAACTTTATAGTAGACATAGAAAAAATTTATTTTTTATAGTTTAAATCTTACACCTGCGGTTACGTTGGTGCCTTGTACGCTGTAACCATACACCTCGTAATAATTCTTTTTATTGCTGAGGTTTTTTACATCAATAAAAATATTCAGCCTGCCATTAAGCAATTTATATTCGGCATACACATTCCATAAAGCATAACTCTTTAAATCAACCTGGGAAGGAATGTAAGTGTTGGGATCGTAATAAGTATCAATCCGCTTTCCAACTGCCTGAAACGAACTGCTGATGAATAATTGTTTGGTTGCCTGATAGCCTACAAAAAGTTTTACAGTGTTTTTTGGCCTGCGCAGCAGGTTGTAAAATGTTGTGTCTTTGCCTTGTAGTTTTTGAGTGATTTCGCCGTCAATATAAGTATAACTCGCTTTAAGGGTTAGCAGTTTTGTGGGTTTGTAATTCAGTTCAAGTTCGGTACCAAAATCATGTTGCTTATCACGGTTCTCATAACCATTGAAGCCATAAATAATTACATTGTTTATGGTACGGTTAAAACCTGTTACCGTTATGGATAATTTTCTGTCTGCAACAGAAGCCTGCACACCAGCCTCCTGTGTGCTGGATTTCTCTGGCTTAAGATTTGGGTTGCCACCATAAGGCCCAAACAATTCACTGATGGTAGGCGCCCTGAAACCACTGGTAATATTGGCAAAAAGCTTAACGCTGTTTTTAATTAAGTAAGAAGGATTAAAACTGTAGGTGAAGTTATCGCCGTACTTATTGTGGTGATTAAAACGGCCCCCAAGTTCTATGTTCCAGCCATTGTTTGTATGAAAGAAAAACGACGCATACGGGCTGATGATGCTGTTGGTTGTGTCGGGTTCTTTAACGCGGTAAGTTTGATAACTTAAGCCGGCAATCATCTGCACATATTTATTAAAGTTTTGATTTACGAAGGCTTCCGTATGATGAAATTTTCCGCTTGTTATAAACTCGCCATACTGGCTTGCATAATTACGTTTTGTGTAATCGTAACCGTAGTTAAAATGTACAGAACCCCCCGAGTAATTATAACGACCATCAAGTCCGGTATTTACTAAAGAGGCGGTGTAATTATTGGGTGCATCGGTAAACGCAGCAGCATCATAACCACCTTCAAATTGAGAGAAACGGTAATAAGGAGAAAGCTTTAATTTATCCGAAACATTTATACCAACTATCGCCTGCACGGCATGTTGAATAAAACCATCTTTATCAAAGTCAGCTTTGCCTGTTGTATCCTTTGCTTCGCTAATGCCATCGGTTTTGTAATACACATAATTAACATCATACTCAAGCACTTTCGTTTTCTGGCTTATATTGGCACTGCCTTTAAAACTATTATAACTGCCGTAAGTGGCAAGCCCGTTAAACTGAGGGTTTTTTGTGGTTGCTTTTTTCGAAATAATATTTATTACCCCGGCAACGGCATTAGAGCCGTAAAGCGTACTCTGACTGCCCTTCAGAATTTCAATGCGTTCAATATTATCGAGCGATAACAAGCGCAAATCAAAACTTCCGCCAACACCGGCGGGCTCATTCAACGGGATGCCATCCAACAAAATCAACGTGTACTTATCTGATGCGCCATCCAGAAAAAGCGACTTGTCCTTACCCGGGTTACTCACTGCGCCATTTACAGTGATACCGGTTTGTTCATTAAGCAACTGCACAAAATCTTTACCTCCGCTTTTTTCAATTTGTTCTCGGGTAATCACCGTTACTACTTTGCCCGTTTCGCCTAATTTTTTCGGCGATTTTGTAGCCGTAACCACTACTTCATCCAACATGTTTTGTACAGAATCTTTTTGCGCAAACAGTGTTTGCATCATTGCCATTACGGCAAGAGAAAGGAAAATTTTTTTCATGCTCATCTTTCGATTTAAGAGGTTAATGAATTCGAAGGATGAGCTTTCAGTAAATGAAATAAGAGTAGAAATGAGAACAGTCTTCCGCGGTAAGACGATTGTCATCTCCGGCCTTTCACCCGAAAGCTCAGCGATAAATTAATTGGAACCTGGCAGGTCTTCTGGCTCGTACTTCGTTGAAACCTTCCCGTATCGCAAAACGAAACAGTGGATAATATTCAACTCGCCTCTTAAAGCCCATCCTTTGGAGGGGTTTGGGAGGCTGCACTTACAGCTACGGGGATAGCGCCGGATTTACACCGGACTTCCCTTTTAATTCTCGGATGATTTTTTGTACCCAACTGCACCGCAATGATTAAGCTTTTGTTGCGTCGCACTCTTGTACGGCTGAATCTTTACTCAGCAAATCCATCTCCGAAACCAAATCCGTTGCAAAAGTATGTTTTGAAGTGGAGCATCAAAATTTTTATTTATAACGATTTACTGCAAATGCCCCTGAGGCATTTTTGCGCAAGTGGCGCAACCTTTTTGCAGCTTTATTAATACATCAAAACAAACCCTGCCCGCAGGGGCAGCCTGATAATTTGGGTAATTTAGAATAGCAAAGATTGCGCCCCGGGGGCAAAGGTTGCATTATGTTATATTCTATATTTTGAATTGGAAGTAAATGTGCCTTTAATATACGCTTAGGTAAAAGCTGCCATATATTCTACAGATGAACGGATTGCGACGCAAGGGACGATGCCATATAAACCATAGCCGTTATGATAAAATATAAATATGCAACAGATAAAATTGTAAAGGCTTTCAATTCTTAGCAAAGAATCATTATTTTCAACCTTCACAAAACTATCCGCCCGAGGTGGAATGGAATATGAAACAAAAACTCAATCTGTTCGACTTTACGATGATCGTTGTAGGCCTTGTAATAGGCATGGGTATTTTTAGAACGGCTGCTACATCTGCAAAGGCAGCCAATGACCCCAACCTGTTTTTTATAGCATGGGTGCTGGGTGGGTTCATCGCTTTATGCGGGGCACTTACTTATGCGGAAATTGGTTCAAGGTTTCCCGTAACCGGTGGTTACTTCAGAATTTTTTCTTATGCGTATCACCCATCTATCGCGTTCTCCATTAACTGCATTATACTTATTTCAAACGCGGCATCGTTAAGCGGCGTTGCATTGATTGGCGCAGGTTATATTGGCCAGGTATTATTTGAAGGAGGCGCAACTGATGCGATAAAAGTTTCCATAGCAATCTTTGCCATATTGCTTTTCTACGGCATTAATTTACTGGGCTTAAAAATGAGCGCCAAAACACAGAATATTCTAATGCTTATAAAAATAAGCATGATACTGATGCTTGTTGCAGCGCTGTTTGTGCCCTCAACACATTACACCGGCCCCATTGAAACAAGCAGTGCACCAATAGGTTTTATGGATACAGTAAAAGCCCTGGGGATTGCATTGGTGGCTGTATCCTTTACGTACGGGGGTTACCAGCAAACCATCAACTTTGGTAATGAAGTAAATAAGCCTTCAAAAAATATACCGCGGGGTATTTTCTTTGGTATCGCCATTATTATTTCGCTGTACTTGCTTGTAAATTATTCTTATTACAAAGTGCTGGGTTTTGATGACCTGCGTAACAAAAGCGAAATAGCCAAAGTGGTTGCGGCCAAGCTTTTTGGTGACACAGGTGGTAACGTATTTTCTGCTTTATTGTTCCTGTCGGTGCTCGCTTACGTAAACGTTTTACTCATGAGTAATCCGCGGGTAATGTTTGCGATGAGTGAAGATGGTGTGTTGCCAAAAATGTTTCAGCAAAAGTCGAAAAAGAGAGATGTACTGGTGGTTTCTTTAACCGTTTTTGCTGTGATGTGTATAGCGATTTTATTCTTTGCCGATACGTTTGATAAGATACTGAGCTTTACTATTTTCCTGGATTGCTTTGGTATGGCTACGTCTGCGGGCGCAATATTTATGCTGCGGAAACGCACGAAACATTTGGATGGTACCGGCATTTACGCAATGAAGCTTTATCCTCTGCTGCCCATTATTTTTATTGCAGCTTATACTTTTGTAGGCATCAGTATTGCAATTGACCAACCTTATACTGCATTAACGGGGGTTGGCGTACTAGCAGCATTTATGATTCTTTACTTCGCTACGAGAAAGCCGAAGAGCGATCAGAAAGTACAAGTGAGTGACACAACGGAAGCTTCCTAGTAAATCTATTGCTGGCTCAATAAAATTAACGGGCAATACTTACAGCTGCCTGCATTTTATTTACAGCTTCTAAAAAAAGTGCCCTGTCTGTATTTCCGGGGCAGCATTCTTCAAAAAAAGCGGGCTCGTAATAAGCAGGATCTATTATTTTATCTTTGGTAATAATGAGCAGGCGCCAGTGAGCACCATCATTAATATTACAACCGTTTGCTTTGCTGCCGGTGCAGAATCCGTCGCCGGTATCACCTTTTATTTTCCATACCTCTTTAGCCTTAAATAAATTCCAGATTGCATTGCAGGAATCGTTGTTAACGGTCATTGGGTTTACATTTGGCGTTACCTGAACCTGCGATTTATTTACGTACCAGCTATAACCCGTCCATTCATTATTTTTTAGCGCAAATGCCGTGTACGTTACAGTTTTTGCCCAGGCATATGTTTCAATGGCAAAGGCCAGCACCAGCTCATTGTTTTGCTGCAGGTTATGCAAAACAGAATCTGCGGCCTGTTCTGTTCTGCCAAATTGGTCCAGGGAAAGTGCTGACATGGCATTTGTAGAACGACAGGTAGAAAAAAGCAAAACCGCAAGTGAATAAACCAAAATATTTTTCATGGTAAATGATTGTACAGGTATGATGTGGCTGAGTACTTTTCTACACAAAACAGGTAACTATTTTTTTACAGCATTCCAAACCGAGTACAACGATTCCTGAGTTGACCGGTGGGCTGGTATTTCTTTTAATGGTTCGCAAACCTGCCAGTGTTCCCTCATTGCTGCGGGTAAAGACTGGTATAGCTTTGTACCCTCTGTTTTCCAGGCAAGCATTTCGTCGCTTACCTCTTTTATTTTTTTTGCAGGGTTGCCAACGATTAAACTACGGGCTTCAAATTTTTCATCTGCCTTTATAAAACTTAACGCACCAACAATACACTCATCGCCAAGCAGCGCATTGTCCATAATAACGGCGTTCATCCCTATCAAACAATTTTTGCCAATAACGGCACCGTGTATAATGGCGCCATGACCAATATGTGCGCCTTGCTTAAGCAACACTGTTACACCCGGAAACATGTGAATGGTGCAGTTCTCCTGAACATTACAGCCATCTTCTATAATGATGCCGCCCCAGTCGCCGCGAATAGCAGCACCCGGCCCTACATAAACATCTTTACCAATAATTACATTGCCGGTAATGGCCGCCTGCGGATGAACAAATGCGCTTTCGTGCACTACCGGTATCAAGCCGTTAAATTCGTAAAACATACCTAATTATTTAAGCACTCATCAATTGTGGCGCCAGGTCTTTCTCTGTTTTAAAACAGGTGCCTTTGAATAAAGCAACCAATTCGTCACGCTGATTCTTTACTTCAATAAGGTACAAGCCTGTTCGGTTGGTTTTATTTACCTGCTTTGCTTCTGCGGTTAACAGATCACCTTCTTTTCCAGCTTTTGGAAAGGATATGGAAACATCGAGTGCCACGGTTATTTTACCATCGCTGTTGCAGGCAAATGCAAAAGCACTGTCGGCAAGGGCGAAAGTAATGCCACCATGCGCAATGCCAAAGCCATTCAACATTTCTTTGCGCAGCATCATCTCAATTTTGCTGTAACCATCGTCCACCTCGAGTATTTTAACGCCCATCCACTGGCTGAAATAGTCAACCTCCATCATTCTGTTTGTTACTTTTTGTGCGAGGATTTTTTTATTCGTCATAATATTTTTTTGCCGGTAAATACAGGAAATTTTTTAGCCCGGTTGCATTGCTGCTATTGGGCATTCTTGCGTCGCACTCTTGTACTTTGGGTAATGCGCTTCGGCAACTGGCTTCAGGTTTATTTATTGGCGTTAGTAATATCCGAAAAAAAATTCCGAACTGTTGCAAGCCAAATTATTGCCCGGTAAAATGTGGTTTACGTTTTTCAAGAAATGCTTTTACGCCTTCTTTATAATCGCGGGTAAGCAGTGCTTCCTGCTGAAATTCATCTTCAATAGCCAGCTGTTCTTCAAATGAATTGACAGCCGAATAATTAAGTGCGTGCTTTATAAAGGTTAAACTTTTGGTAGGCATTTCTGCAAGTTTTCTGGCAATTTTCATACTTTCTTCTTCAAATATTTCATCGGGAAAATACTTGTAGATCATCCCCATTCTTTCTCCTTCAGCTGCAGAAATTTTTTCGGCAAGCATCATTAATGCGCTTGCCCTTTGCCAACCTACAAACCGGGGTAAAATATAAGTTCCACCGGTATCGGGCACCAGTCCTATTTTTGAAAATGCCTGCATAAAATAAGCCGATTCTGCTGCCACTACCACATCGGAGCAGAATGCAAGATTGGCGCCTGCGCCTGCCGCTACCCCGTTTATTGCTGCAACTACCGGTTTGTGTATGGATCTTATCTTCCATACAAGCGGTGTAAATTGTTCCCTCAAAATTTGGTTCGAACTATTGCCAACGGTATCAACTTCTGTTAAATCCTGCCCCGAGCAAAAAGAGTTACCGGAACCGGTAATATACACGCAACGCACTTCGGGCAGGTTGCCCCATTCGTGCAATTTGGCTTTGAGGGCCAATGCCATTTCACGGTTTATGGCATTCAATTTTTCCGGACGGTTAAATTTAATAATGCCGACTCCGTCATTAATTTCGAAGAGTATACTGGCCATAATACAAGCGTTTAAAATAATATGTACAAAGCTATTGTTTCCTTTTGAGTAAGTTTTTTTTAAGTAGTTTACTATGCAAAAAGCCTGTTAATGATTAAGCAGGAATTATTTGCTGCCCGCCACAAAAAAGCTGTGCAGGCTGTAAACGCTAAAGCTAAATAGATGTACAACCGACGAACGGATTGCGACGCAACGAAGATGCCATGAAATACCGATGCAGGTATAAAATAACTATGGCATTTGCCAGCATTAAAATAATGTGGAGGACAATGGGCTAGCGGCTATTAAAAAAGACCGGTTTAACCGGTCTTTTAAAAGCTATTAAGTTTGAATTTGTAATTTTCAACAGGTCGCTTTAATTAGCAGCAATATCGCTTTCGGTTTGAGGCGCAGCTATTGGCCAGTTGAACTTTGCATTTAAAATCTTTGATGTGGATGTATAGAATTTATCATCCGCAAAAGAAAAGAAACAACTGCCATCTTTTATTTTGTCAATGATTTTTTTGTGTACTGCGTAGGATACCGCGGGACAGCCATAACTACGGCCCATTGCATCGCCTTCATCGGCGCGGTTTTCGTTTACATAATTGCTTCCATGCATAACGATGCTGCGGCTGCGCACCTTGTCATTTATTCCCGGTTCCATACCATCGAGGTGAAGACTGTAGCCTTTTTTGCCTAAATAAGTTTCGCCTGTTACCATAAAACCAAGGGAACTTTTATGCGTTTCGGGCCTGTTTGAAAAACTGGTTGCATAGTCTGAACCGGAATTCTTACCATGAGATACGTAGGTATTAAAAAGCATTTGTCCACGTACCATGTCTATTACATATAAGCGCTTTTTGGTACTGCACTGGCTGTAGTCGCAAATGGTAAGCAGCGCACTCTTTTGCAATTTATTTTTACTTAGCAGGAACTGATAACCTTTGCAGGCTAAAAAGAATACATTTTTATTTAAACCGAAAGAATCGAGGTTCATGGTGGTATAAACCGAGTCTATCCAACCCGTAACTACCGGCGATTCATCGGACGCTGACGGTAAAAGGGATGGAAATTTTTTATCATCAGTAAAGTAATTATTGTTGTCTGGTGCCATTGAACTAAAAGCACAAAAACAAACGGTACAGATTAAAAGTGTCTTTTTCATTTCACAGATTTTTTCTCTCGCTGTTAACTTAACCAGTGATACAACGATAGGTGTTTTTAGAATATTGCAGGGGGCAAAAGTAACGCCGCAACTGTTAAGGTTTTCCACAAGAAGCGGCATCGTTGCAGATATTCAAAAGATTATTGCCGATTGTATTGGCAAAAATGCCTTGCTATCAGTTAGTTAGGGTTTGAGTTTTATCGAAATTAAAATTCTGGGAATGAGATTAAATTGTTTTAATCGCCGGTTTAAGGGCTGAAAATGGAGATTTTACAGATGGAAATGAATTGTTTGGACTTGGCAATAGTTGGTTATGGCATCGCCGGTTGCAGCTTGCCATGCGCAAGACGGCGGTCGCAATCTTGTACTTCCGGAACCGGCATGAGCTTTTGTGTTTTGTTGAAAAGCCTGCGGTTTATTGCTGCCAAATTTGCTGCGGTATAAGAGTGCGACGCAACGAAGACAAACAAAGGATCGACTGCCGGGTTCACAATAACCAAACATGATTTTTCAAAAAAATTCTTTTCATTAAGAATGCCCTTAATAACTTCGGTAAATGAAAAAGGTGCTGCTGCTGATCTTTATTTTTTACTTTAATTCTTTAGATGCCCAATCTATTTCTGCCCGGGTAATTGATGGTCTTTCTAATAAACCACTGGGATTTGCAATTGTTTTATACAATGCTAACCAAAGAGTTGTGTACACAGATGCGAACGGATATTTTTCGCTCCCGGTGGATTCTTTAACAAAAGACGATTCCATTTCAGTTATTTTTCTTGGCTTCAACAAATTTTCTGCGGCGGTAAAAGATTTTAAAGATGGAATGATAATAAAGATGGTGCCAGTTTTGCAAGACCTGCGGCCTGTTACTGTTACAAGTTGCAGAAATACTGAAACCTTTACATTGAACAAAAGAACCGGGCGTATTAAACAATATATTGGTCCGGGGCCAGAGACAAGGCTTGTTATTATGGCCCGGTACGATAACGTCTCCGGCGTGCACGGCTATCTTACCAGGTTGAGTATTTTGATAGATGAAAAATCGGCCAATATGCAAGTGCCGGTTCGTTTAAGATGGTACGAATGGAATGTAGATGCACATGCCCCTGGAAAAGAATTAACTGATACCAGCATTCTGGTTTATCCCTACAGGCAGGGATGGAACGATTTTGAACTTCCGCCAAGAGCCATCCCATGCCCAAAGGATTGGCTTGTGTTTGGGTTGGAATTTATTTATACACCTGAATATAAAAAACTGTACGATCTGCTACAATTTAACTCGGAAAAGCTAAAATGGTTAAACGATATGCAAAACCGGTGGGAGCTTTCCATGCAATATGTAAAAGATGAAGATGATTGTGGTTTTTACATTTTGAACAACGAAAGCATTAAACGTTATGCAAAGAAATATGACCGTTACTTTATACGGCCTGCACTAAAATTCGATGTAGAGGTTTGCAGGGACTAACACATATTTTTTCAGTTAACCTGCAAAAGCTAAATTTTATTTTCAAGGTGTATTTTTTCAGCTCCCTGTTTTTTCGTTCTGATCATGGCAACAGTTTCAATGAGCTGCTGTCCATATCATTAGTTGAATTTGTCAGAAGTAGTTTTTTGCGATTTGCGCCGTTAAGGCATTCCTTAACCTGATGTGAAAAGATATCGCCGATGGAAGAAATTGCCGGCAAGTTAAAATGCTTAAGTGCTGCTCCATTGCCCAATTGCTCGTATTGACCTTTTATGGGCAGGCATATTAATTTTTTCCCAAGATAAAGTGCTTCTGCTGGTGTTTCAAAACCTGCGCCGGTAATTATTCCCTGGCAGTTGATCAAGCTGTTTATTAATATCAAAAGATTGTAGCCTTGACCGCCGAGCTTGGCAAGAAATTTAGCGCTGCCTTTTGTAGTGGCATCGAATACATCGCCATGAAAAATCCAGGTCATTTTGCCATTAATTTCCATCACCATTTTGTCGGTTAACTGAAAATTGCCTATCTGCAAGTCACTGTAACGGCGCAGCATTTCATCATGGTTACTGGTAATATAAATTACCCTGGTACCATTACCAAGCAGGCTCATAATTTCTTTTATCGCCTGCATGTGCCTTACAGGAAATTATCTTTTGCTAAATTGCGAGCCATCAACAATGTCGCCGTTTAAAATGATTATACGTGGCGAGCTTCTTTTGAGGTAGTTTGCAATTTCTGTTGCGTGACAGCCATAAGTGCCCGAATAAAGAAGACTCATTACAAAAACTTCTACATTAACTGGAGGTTTTAAAAAGGTTAGTCTGCTGTAATAACTGTGCGTTATTCACAAGTTAGCAGATTGTAACGTGTTTGTGAATAGTTTGTTATTAGACGACCTTTAAAACATCGACAATAAATGTAATTTATGGGCCCGGCATTTGTATCATAATTTAGCTTCCGTTGCGTCGCACTCTTGTACTGTAAATCTTTATGCGGCATCCTTCTAAACACGCAAATTATATCACAGAGCAAGTTTAATAATTAAGTAGTAGTTGGCTATTTGTAATATTTACCTTTCGCTACCACAATTGTTTTCATCGCCCTTATGTAACTTGCCGCAAATTTTTTTCCGTGAGCATTAAATCACTATACCAGATTTTTCTGCAGCATCCATTTATACAAACAGATACAAGAAAACTTCAAAAAGGTGATCTTTTCTTCGCATTGAAAGGACCTAATTTTAATGGTAATCTCTTTGCATTGCAGGCATTGGAAAACGGTGCAGCGTATGCAATTACAGATGAGCCAATCAATAGCAACGACAAACGTATTATACCTACAGAAGATGTACTTTCAACGCTGCAGCAATTAGCAAGGCACCATCGGGAACAGTTTGATATTCCTTTTATTGCTATTACCGGCAGCAATGGTAAAACCACTACCAAAGAACTTATTCATTCAGTTTTATCAGCACATTATAAAACCAGTACAACAGAGGGCAACCTTAACAATCATATCGGCATCCCGATAACTATTTTACGGGTAAAAAAAGATGCTGAAATAGCAGTGATAGAAATGGGCGCTAATCATCAGAAAGAGATTGAAGGGTATTGCGTTTATACCCAACCAACACATGGTATAATTACCAATTGTGGTAAAGCCCACCTGGAAGGTTTTGGAGGAGTTGAAGGCGTAAGAAAAGGCAAGGGAGAATTGTTTGACTATATCCGTAAAAATAACGGGACCATTTTTGCCTATGATGATTATGAGTACCTGCACAGCATGAGCAAAGGCATTTCAAATGCAGTGTGGTATGGCACTAAGGAAGGCGTTATTACCGGCAATACACTGCAAAGCGAACCCTTTCTTGAAGTGACTTTTACAAAAGGAACAGACTTTACCCTGCTTAAAACACAATTGGTGGGCGATTATAATTTACCCAACGTTTTGTGCGCAGCACTTGCAGGTAAGTATTTTAATGTGCCGGACGAAAAAATAAAAATGGCGATAGAAAGTTACACCCCATCTAACAGCCGTTCGCAGTTGATGGAAATTGGAACCAATAAAATTATTCTCGATGCTTACAACGCCAACCCTACCAGCATGAAAGCTGCCATTGAAAACTTTGCCCACCTGCATGCTGAACATAAAGTTTTAATGTTGGGTGGTATGATGGAGCTGGGCGAAGAAAGCATAGAAGAACATAAAAATATTGCTGCGCTATTAAATCAACACAAATGGAAAGCAGTTGTACTGGTAGGCGGCGATTTTAAAAATATCGCCCACAACTTTACTTACTTTAACAATGCCGGTGAAGCGGCGGATTGGTATAAAACGCAACATTTTGAAAACACCTATCTACTCATAAAAGGTTCAAGAAGTATGCAAATGGAGAAGGTTGTTACAAAACCCTGGGGGGGGCATTAATACAGTTCAAAAACTACTATCATCAAGTTGGTGGCCTTTGGCATTGTTGCCCAATGATATGCAGCACAAGAGTGCGACGCAACGATGCTTAATGATCGCGTTAGAGCCGGGCCCAAAAAAAATTCCTGCTTTTAAAGCGTATCTTGCACCGCGAAAATCTAACTTATGTCAAAGGAAAAAAAAGGGAAGCCATCGTATGTGTTAAGTGTGCTGGGGAATAAATGTCCGAGGTGCAGGGAAGGGTATCTCTTTGAATCGAAGAACGCTTATGCATTTAAGAAAAGCCAGTATATAAAAATGCACGACTACTGCCCCACCTGCGGCCAGCGAACCGAAATTGAAGTAGGCTTTTATTATGGCACCAGCTATGTTAGCTATGCGCTTACGGTTGTCTATTCTGTTGCAACTTTTGCTTTGTGGTGGGTATTGCTTGGGTTTTCAATTTATGATAACAGCATTTTTTACTGGCTTGGGGTAAACTCTGTTTCTATGCTTTTATTGCAACCGGTTTTTATGCGTCTTTCAAGAACATTGTGGTTAAGCTGGTTTGTAAAATATGATCCCGATTGGGAGCTGCACGAAGCCCAAAAACCTGAACGTATTGTAGAAGAGCAAATGCGCAACTGGTAGGGATAAAAAAACTAAGGGACAGATGTGCATCGTTTTTTACGCAAACCCCATCCCTTAGTAAGATTAAGAATTTATCGGCCGTCGCCGTCTAATAAATTACCAATTCCACCGAGCAAACTTCCCTCCTCGCGGCGTTGCGAACCGCCGTAAGCTAAAATTCTGCTTGCCAGCCTGCTGATGGGTAGTGTTTGTATCCAAACTTTTCCCGGCCCGCGCAAAGTGGCAAAAAACAAACCCTCGCCACCAAATAAAGTATTTTTAATACCTCCTACAAACTGAATATCGTAATAAACGCCACCGGTAAATGCAACAATACAACCGGTATCAATTTTAAGCAGTTCGCCGGGCTGCAGGTCTTTTTCAAAAACATGGCCACCGGCATGCATAAAAGCCATTCCATCCCCTTCTAATTTTTCCATTATAAAGCCTTCACCTCCAAATAAGCCGGTACCCAGCTTGCGCTGAAACTCAATGCTGATGCTCACACCCTTTGCCGCACATAAAAAAGCATCTTTCTGGCAAATGATTTTGCCACCCAGATTGAGCAGGTTTAGCGGAATAATTTTGCCGGGATAAGGCGATGCAAAACTTACATGCTTTTTTCCCGGTCCCATATTGGTAAAAGCAGTCATAAATAAACTTTCGCCCACCAGTAAGCGCTTACCTGCGCTGAATAGTTTGCCGATTATACTCGAATCCTGCTGCTGGCTGCCATCGCCAAAAATGGTTTGCATTTGAATATTTTCATCCATCATCATAAACGCACCCGGCTCGGCAACAGCTGTTTCCTGTGGGTCAAGTTCTACCTCAACATATTGCATTTCTTCGCCAAATATGCGGTAGTCAATTTCATGGTTACGTATCATTGTCATATTTTTTTATTATTAAACAACAAAGAAAACTTAAATTTTTATAAGCATTCTTTACTTTTTTGATGAGTGGGAACTGCATTACACATTTGTCTCTTTGATCTTGCTTCAAAAAAAAGTTCGGCAGTTACAGAATGAAAATAAATTCAATTTTTGTACCCAGCTTTACGGCAATATTTAGCTTCCGTTGCGTCGCACACTTATACTTTCTGTTCGTTCTTGAACATTTGACAATAAGCTAATTTTTTAAAAATCGATCATTACCAAGAGGCCAAAAGCCTAAAGGAAGACAAATTTTAATCCGCATGTATTACACCACACGATGATGTATTTTGACAGAAAGTAATTTTCTTTTATTTTCGGGATATGACAGAGGTGTACATACTACTTGCAAGTATCATTTTAATGCTCCTTTTTATTGCTTTCTTTTCCGGTATAGAAACGGCATTTGTAACAGCAAACCGCCTGGGCATAGAGCTTAAGAAAAAGCAAGGCAAAGCCAGCGGCATCATTATGTCAAAGTTTAAGGAGCATCCCTCCGGGTTTCTCGGTACCTGTTTGGTAGGATTTAATTTGTCGCTTGTTATTTATGGTCTTTTATTCGCCGATTTGATGAAATATTCTTTTCACGTCGAAAACGAATATTTAAAACTTTTAGTTGACACCGTTTTGTCTACTTTAGTTGTTCTGCTGGCTGGAGAATTCCTTCCCAAGGCAATTTTCAGGGCTAAAAGCGATGCACTCCTCAGCTTCTTTTCTCCATTGAGCAGTTTCTTTTTCGATCTTTTTCAGCGCATAACGATACTTTTTATCAGGTTTTCAGAAAGTATTTTAAAGTACCTGTTCAACGTGCGTATGAAAACGGGAGACGACCATTTTTCAATAATTGATATCGACCATTTTTTGCAGCAGAATAATGAGCAGGACGAAAACAACCAGGAACTTAACCGCGAACTGCTGCAGAATGCACTCTCGCTGCCGGGCGTAAAAATCAGACAGTGCCTCGTACCAAGAACCGAAATAGAAGCAGTTGACATAAACACCACACTTTTAGAAGTAAGAAAGAAGTTCGAAGAAACCAAGCTAAGCAAGATCATTGTTTTTGAGGGAAACATCGATAATATTCAGGGATATATACACCAGCTCGACCTCTTTAAAAAACCACCTACTTTAAAATCTGTTATACTGCCTATTTCAGTAGTACCAGAAAGTATGAGCGCAACTGACCTCATCAATAAATTTACCAAAGAACGTAAGAGCATTGCCTGGGTGGTAGATGAGTTTGGCGGTACCGCGGGTATTATAACCATGGAAGATGTGCTGGAAGAAATTTTCGGTGAAATAAAAGACGAATACGATATAGAAGAGTTTGAAGAGAAGCAGCTTGCCGAGAATGAATATATTTTTTCGGGTAGAACGGAGCTTGATTATCTAAAAGAAAAGTATGGTTTTGAGTTTCCTGAAAACGAATCAGAAACACTTTCAGGTTATATAATTAATGAACACGAAACCATACCCAAACCCAAAGAGCGTATCATTATAGATAAATATGAGTTCGATATAATTAATGTAAGCGATACCCGTATAGAAATGATAAAAATGAAAGTACTGCGCTGAGGAATTCCCCTTGTTTTCTTACGCATATTCTAAAATATGCTCATCCGTCAAATTAACAAATCAGCAAATTACCAAATCAGCTATTCACCCTTTACCTTTGCGGCTTCATAAAAAGATTAACCAATCAACATGGCAAGTGGATTTTTTGAAAGAAGGAGCAGTGGTAAGGCAGAAATGAGTTTTGTAGATCACCTGGAAGAATTACGCTGGCATATAGTACGGTCGGTTGTATCAATACTGGTAATGGCGGCAGTTATCTGGTTCAATATTCAATGGGTGTTCGATAATGTAGTTGCCGGGCCTATAAATCCTAATTTTATAAGTTACCGTGTCATTTGCAATATCAGCCATTCACTGGGTCTTGGCGATAAACTCTGCCTTCCGCCGGTAAGCGTAAATATGCAAACCACCACATTCGGTGGCCAGTTTTTTGGAAGTTTCAGCATTGCCTTTGTAGGTGGTCTTATCGCCGCCTTCCCTTATATATTCTGGGAGTTCTGGCGTTTTGTAAAACCTGCCTTAAAACCAAATGAAGTAAAAGGAACCAGGTTTGTAATCTTTTGGGTATCCTTTTTCTTTTTTCTCGGTTCTGCATTTGGCTACCTCGTGCTGGGGCCTTTCACTTTTAATTTTCTCGCCAATTTCCAGATAAGCGGGCTTAACATGATAACCACCAAACCCACTATCAACGATTACTTAGATAACCTTACCAATCTTATACTTGGCTGTGGCATCGCCTTCGAGATGCCCGTTCTTTCTTATGCACTCACAAAAATGGGCATCATAACACCATCATTTCTAAAGCGTACGCGAAAATATGCAGTGGTGGTTATTCTTATTTTGGCGGCTATTATTACACCAAGCCCCGATTGGTACAGCCAAACAATTGTATTTCTTCCGCTGTTTGGCTTGTACGAACTTGCAGTAATCGTTTCGGGCAGGGTTTACAAAGATCAGGAAAGAAAAGACAAAGAAGAGGAGTGGAGTTAGAGAAAATACAAATGATGGGCCGGGCATTCGTTTTTCATAGTATCCAGGTTGCGTCGCACTCTTGTACTGAATATCAAAATGCAACAAGCTGCGAGCCATGAGCCATTGAGCTGTGAGCTAAGAGCAACACATAATAGCTCTAAGCTATTAGCTCATAGCTATTCTTCAGTACAAGAGTGCGACGCAACAAAGCTCAATAGCAGTGCTGGCCCCTGGCCCAAAAAATTCTTAGGTAATATTTTTTTTGAACATACAATAACAAAAAATGGAAACAATATTCGATACAGCAAAACCCATTGCCATTGGGTGCGACCATGCAGGTTTTGAATACAAAGAGGCCATAAAACAATGGCTTACCGCAAAAGGGTTACAGATAAAAGATTTTGGTACAACTTCACCAGACTCGGTTGACTATCCCGACTTTGCACACCCAACCGGCTCCTATGTAGAAAGTGGCGAAGCAGCATTTGGCATACTGCTTTGCGGCTCAGCAAACGGAGTAGCAATGACGGCCAATAAACACCAGCATATACGTGCCGCTATTTGCTGGCAGGGCGAAGTGGCAAAACTGGTACGCCAGCATAACGATGCTAATATTATTTGTTTGCCCGCAAGGTTTGTAGCATTACCACTTGCGCTGGATATGATCGAAATTTTTATGACAACAGCTTTTGAAGGTGGCCGCCACGAAAGGCGTGTTAACAAAATGGCATGCATCTAATAAATTAAACAAATGAAAAAAACGCTCTTTATTTTTTGCCTTATTGGCACAACAGCATTATTTGCCCAAAGCAAAAAACAGGTAAATAAAATTGCGGCAACTATAAAAGCCAGCGAATTAAAGCAAAAGCTAACAGTAATAGCCGGCGCAGAAATGGAAGGCCGCGAAACAGCCACCTATGGCCAGCGAAAAGCCGCGGCGTACATAGAAAATTATTTTAAAGAACTCGGTCTGCAACCCGCCAATGCAGATGGCTATCAAATGTATTTTCCTGTTTACCAGGATTCTGTTTCAAAGGTTTCCCTGGAAGTAAATAAAAAAAGTTTAAACATTAACAGCGATTATACTTTAGCCTCTTCCTCTTTAAGTATTGGAAGCTGGAACGAAGACAGTATCGTATTTGCTTCGTTTGGAATTGTTGATTCAGCAACGAACGACTATAAAATGCTGGATGTAAAAGACAAATGGGTAATTATAGCCGAGGGCAGGCAAGAAGATGCAGAAAAACCAGCTGGTGCTGTGGACTACGGTTTTAGAGATGCTGCCGGTAACTTTATGAAATTATACCAGGCAAAATTAAAGGGTGCTAAAGGTGCAATAATTGTTGCAAAAGATTTTCCCAGGCAGGATGCCGGCGCAGCGAAGGGTAATATGTACCTGAAAAAAAGCTCTGCGAAAAATATACCCGTACTCTATTTGTCATATGATGTTGCTGCGGATTTACTGGGTAAACCGCTGCCAAATTTTGCTGCCATAAAATCAATTACTCCAGGTGTTTACGCTACTGCTTTTGCTTTTTCCTGCGATGTTGTTACCAACACTTTACAAAGCAGCAATGTAATTGGCGTAATGCCCGGTACCGATAAAAAAGATGAATATGTTTTTGTAACAGGCCACTACGACCATCTTGGGAAAAAGGGCAATACGATTTATTACGGCGCCGACGATGATGGCAGCGGCACCACCAGCGTACTTGAAATAGCCGAAGCGTTTTCAAAGGCAAAACAAAAAGGCTACAATCCAAGGCGTACCCTGGTTTTTATGACCGTTTCCGGTGAGGAAAAAGGTTTGTGGGGTAGTGAATATTATACGGCACATCCCCTGTTCCCGCTTGAAAAAACTTCCGTTGACCTCAACATTGATATGGTGGGTAGGATTGATCCAGAAAGAAAATACGGCGATTCCACCAACTACGTTTACACAATTGGGGAAGATAAATTAAGTACCGACCTGTTGCCTATTAGCGACAGTGTAAATAACAACTTTACGCATCTTGAGTTAGATAGAAAATTCAATGACCCAAAAGATCCCAACAGGTTTTATTACCGCAGCGATCATTATAATTTTGCAAAAAACGGCGTGCCTGTTATATTCTATTTTAATGGAACACATGCAGATTATCACCGGCCAACTGACACAGTAGATAAAATCAATTTCAGCCTAATGGAAAAAAGGGTAAAACTCGTTTTTTATACGGCCTGGGTCATGGCCAACAGGAACGAAATGGTGAAAAGAGATATACCACTAAAATAAAAAAGTATTGATGAAAAATTAGCCTGCAGCCGCAGGCTAATTTTTTTGGGCGATATTCAGTATGTTGCAAAGAATGAGGCAGTACAATTTCAAAAACTACAACTTTCAAAAATTAGACCGTATTCAAAATATTAGACCGCGGCTAAACACCGGTATTGTACAAAATATAGCCTGCGGCAGATGCTTTTACGTAAACCATGTTAAAAATAATTTTTGCACCAATTGCGGCTATCCCCAAAAAAATGATGGGGCATTAATGATTTATCAGCTGCGCACAAAACACCGCACGGAGTTATTAAAAAAAAGCGAAGATGCTGTAAAAGTTGCACGTGTTATTCTCTTTCTACTAGGCTCCATATTTTTAATGGGAATTGGATTTTTATTCAGCAGCTATTATAGTCGATATACACTCGCTATCGCATTTACAGTGCTCTCTTTATTGTTTTTTTCACTGGCGAAGTGGAGTATATCAAAACCATTCGGCGCATTAATATCGGGTTTTGTAATTGTACTTTGTTTCTCTACCATTACCATATTCGGGGAGGTTGTAAGTACTTTTACAACTGTTGGTGGTGTTTATACAATTGCCTTAAGTATGTTGCTTATTTATTTCTTGTTAAGAGGGGTGCAGGGTGCTTACAAAGCTGGCTTAATTAAAGACGAAATGATGATATGCTGATACAGGAAAACACTGGCCAAACCGCTATTTGTGATGAGTGCAGCAGCACCATAAAAAACCACGATCGTTTCTGTTATCATTGTGGTTCTTTTCTTGGGTACAAGGTAGAAGAAATAAATATTTTTAATAACAGCAAACTGCAAAATGCTTTCTTCTTTTATGCCGTTTACCTTTTCATATGCCTTTGCGTGAAATATACAGGCTGGTTCCGTTCTTACGACCGTCTATTCTGGATAGAAATATTACTAGCAGTTATAACTATTTTTTTTGCTAAAGCAAACTGGCAATCTATAAAACCGTTACTGCGTTTCAATAATTACAGGTGGTATATTTTGCTGGCGGTAATAGTAGTAGCGGGCTTTTTTTCATCTGTGGTAAATGTATCCATCAACCAGATAAATATTTCTATTTTCCGAACCCAGTACAGTATGTTCGATGGGTATAAGCTTTACGAGTTTCCAGTGCTCACCATGTTCTATTCGGTCGCCCTAATGCCTGCACTTTTTGAAGAGCTTGCTTTCAGAGGCGTTCTATATGGTTATCTCAAAAGTTTTCTAAGTGGCCGGCTTACGGTAATTGTTACAGGCTTTGTGTTTGCCGCCATCCATTTAAATTTCTTTTCCCTTATATGGCTCATTCCATTTGGGGTTTTAATTGGTGCACTAAGAAAAAAATACAACACCATTTGGTATGGCGTTATATTCCATTTCACTTTTAATATAACGGCCTCCCTATTCGATCTTTACCGCCAGGGCGAATTATGGTAATTTTTTTTGAGCCCGGCATCGGTTTTTTATGGCATCGTTCCTTGCGTCGCACTCTTTTACAGAATAACAGTAGGCATCAGCTGCCCGTAACCAAAACTGTTTTCATACTGAGGAAGCAAGCCAAACCAAACACAAATCATCAAATATTTTGTAATGGAGCTGTAAACTAAATATTTCAGCGCCCCTTATAAACTGTGCCCCAATAGAACCTGAATAGCTAAGCGCAAACGGCTGCAGTAAAATATGATCGCTAAAATCTACACTACCCCAGCCCCACCACTTAAATACCGTTTCTTTAGCACTCCAGATTAAGGTAAGCAGTTGTATTTTATGTTCTGCAGTTGGTGATTTGTAGTTGTCAATTTCATTGCCATTTACTATTAACTGCAAACCGGAAACTGGAATCATTTTTCTTTCTGCGTCGTTCAAAAACTTATGGCTGATCTTTTCAATTTTTTCAGTTGGAATTTCAATATCTATTCCAACCCGTTCATTTTTGCTTACAATGGCAGCGGCATAACTGCCGCAGTGCGAAATGGAGAAATGGTACTGCTCATAGGGCAGGTATGGTTTCCTGGTATCGGCAATTACAATTTCCTGGTAGGGAAAACCAGGGAAGAGTATTTTTAGCAAATAGCGGCCGGCCAGGTGTTGTAGCCTTTTATGCGGATGCGTGATCTCACTTTTCAACGGAACAGACTGTAAAAAAAAATCCTCCGGCTCTTCTATTTTCCAGATGCCCAACTTTGTGCTTTCGTTGATATTGTGTTGATAAAACAGTGCCATGCTAAAATTTACAGTTATAGATTGCAGATTTACGATTTATTTGCACAACAATTGAAAAGGGAATAGTTGAAAGCCAATGGCAATTAAACTCGCAACCGGATGCACCACCATTGCTGAACAAATGACAAAGCGTACAAGTGTGCGACGCAACGAAGATGCCCAAAGATATTGGCCGGGCTAAAAAATGATTTTTGTATTTTAATAAACAAAATAAAAATGATCTTATCAGACAAACGAATTATGGAAGAAATGGAAAAGGGAACAATTAAAGTTGTACCCTATAGCCGTGCTTCGCTTGGCAGCAACAGTTACGACGTGCATTTAGGAAAAACCCTTGCCACCTACCGCGAACACATTCTTGATGCAAAAAAACACAACGAAATAGAATGCTTTGAAATACCTGAAGAGGGATTTGTGCTATACCCGCATATTTTTTACCTGGGTGTTACGGATGAGTACACAGAGACGCATGCACACGTTCCTTTTCTGGAGGGGAAATCTTCTACAGGCCGCCTTGGTATTGACATTCACGCTACTGCCGGAAAAGGGGATGTGGGTTTTTGTGGTAACTGGACATTGGAGATTTCGGTTAAACAACCGGTTCGCGTTTATAAAGGAATGCCCATTGGACAGCTAATCTATTTTCCAGTAGATGGTGAAATTGAGGTAAAATACAATGAGAAAAAAGATGCTAAATACAGCGGGCAAATAAACAAGCCTGTAGAAAGTATGATGTGGAAAAATAAGTTTTAAGCCTTGTGGGTTTTTATAACTTTACTTTTTTCGAGGTTAATTGCCTGCGCATCATCTATCGAGTGTGTTGCATGCAGGTTTTTTTCCTGCTTAGAAAGCATGGATAAATGTACATAGAATTTCTTAAGCATTTCAAGTTCATCTGCTGTTAAATCTTCTACATCAATAAGGCGGTTACTGGCTGTTTTAGTACAGGCAATAAGTTCGTTAAGCTTAAGCTGAAGGGCAAGTGTGTCTTTGTTTTGCGATTGCTGTATTACAAATACCATTAAAAAGGTAATGATGGTGGTGCTGGTATTAATAACCAGTTGCCAGGTATCGGAAAAGCCAAATAATGGCCCCGTAACTCCCCATATCACTATTATTAAAAAAGCTGCCAGAAATGCTACAGGCCTGCCCGTAACTTTGGTAACTTTTGCAGAGAATTTTTCAAATTTTCTGGTGATATTGCTGGTTTCGGTTTTCATTTTTTTTGTAAATATCGACTTAAGCAACCAAAATAATATGTATAAGTATTTGTTTCACTTTTGTTATCATAAAAATTTATATGAAAAAAACTGCCTTGCTCACGCTCCTGTTATATTGCGGGCCCGCACTTTATGCACAGTACGATTCTGCTGCCGCACTAAAAGATATTATGCAGTTTCAGGATGATCTTAACAAAGAATACAGTAACCCGGAAACCTCGCCACTATCAAAAGAAAAAAGGATGTCTTTCACCCACGTAAATTTTTTTGCAACAGATCTGCAGTATAGGGTTACGGCAAAATTTACAAGAACGCCGGATGAAAAGTTTTTTAACATGCCCACATCGGGCAAAGAAAACAAAGCCTATGTAAAATACGCTGAAGTTACTTTTAGTTTGCTGGGGCAGCATTATAAATTAAATGTTTATCAGTCCCTCGAATTACTGCAAAACCGTAAATACAGAAACTATCTTTTCATCCCGTTCAGGGATGCAACATGTGGCAAAGAAACTTACGGTGGTGGTAGGTATATTGATCTGCAAATTCCACTTTCAGACACAATTACGATAGATTTTAACAAAGCCTATCAGCCATACTGCGCCTATACAGAAGGTTACAATTGCCCCATACCACCCAAAGAAAATCAAATGCCTTTAAAAATTGAAGCAGGCGTACGGCAATAAAGAAAACAGGTTATTAATGCATTGTTAGCCGGGCGGCATTGCTACTATAAATCATCCGTTGCGTCGCACTCTTATGCTTTCATATCAATACGCAGCAGGGTGATAAATTCTCATTTATTGTAGTCTTGTTGTAATCTTAAATCAACTTTACAAAACGAATTACCTAAGCATCAGGTTATTTAAAAAAACTTTTCAGATAAGCCAGCATTTCACCGGTATTATAATTTTCAATTCCCTCATTTCTATTTACAATATGGCCTTCGGGGTCCATAATAATTGTAGTTGGTAATGTGCCGCTAAACACTTCAGTTTTTATTTCGCCGTAAGGTTTGTACAACGGCAGGCTAAAATCATTTGCCCGCATAAACTCACCGGAGTTCAGCAGGTTACCATCGGCATCGGCAATAATAAAAACAAAACGATCATCATTACTAAGCTTCAGATATAAAGAATTGATGGACGGCATTTCTGCACGGCAGGGTGGACACCAGGTTGCCCAGTAATTAATAAAAACAACTTTGCCTCTCAAATCATTAGTACCAGTAATTTTATTATTTGCGTCCGTAAAATATAATTGCACCATACTGGTGTCTGTGTTTTTAGATGGTATCTCCTTATGTGCTGTAGCCCGGAACAGACCAATATCCAGCAGCCTTTGTAATACCCAAACTTTAGTATCGGGTACCAGTAGCAACAATGCAAGTATTATGATCATTAGGCCGTTAAGCCAATAATTTTTTATATATTCTTTCGCGTTCATATTATTATTGCTAATGGTAACAGCCAAGTTCGCATTAAATTGGTTTTTTTGAAAAGTTACTGTTTAAGTTTACGTAATGTCTATGTTTACCCCTTTTACATAATTTGATTCACATAGATGGTAAGCCCATTTTTTATGAAAAAACGAAAAGTTCTTCAATTTGTGTAGTATTTTCGTAACCTGCTTTGTGAAAAGCAGACCTTTCTTTTTAAAACCAATTATTCATAAAAATCAATTTAGCATGAAGCTCAATCAAACAATGTTACTAGCCTTACTGCCCGTTTTATTATTCTCTTGTGTAAGCACAAAAAAGTTTAAAGATGCTGAGGCAAAGAACGCAGAATTAACTCAAAAGTACTCCACTTTGTTGGGTGAATACAACGACTGCCAAAAGAAAACCACTGATCTTAACACCGATAAGTCAACGTTAAGTACTGACAATTCCAATCTAAAATCGCAGCTAGATGATTTAAGAAAACAGAACGATTATCTCAAAGAAAACAGTTCTACCATGCTTAATCAGCTGCAGTCATTGTCTGTACTTTCCAATAGCCAGGCAGAGAGTGTGAAAAAATCCCTCGAAAACATTGGCGCCAAAGATGCCTATATCCAAAATCTTCAGTCGTCATTGGCAAGAAAAGATTCACTAAATATGGCACTTGTAATGAATCTTAAAGGAGCTATCGGTAACCTTGACGATAAAGACATTAACATTAAAGTAGATAAAGGCGTAGTTTATGTTGATATATCCGACAAGCTACTTTTCAAAAGCGGTAGTTACGATATAACCGACCGTGCAAAAGAAGTATTGGGTAAAGTGGCAATGGTTTTAAAAGCTCAGCCCGATATAGAATTTTTAGTGGAAGGTCATACGGATAACGTACCTTATAAGGGATCGGGGGTGCTTGTTGACAACTGGGATCTTAGTGTAAAACGCGCAACCACAGTAGTAAAAATTTTACAGAAACAGTATGGGCTCGATCCTTCTAAAATGGCAGCTTCCGGAAGAAGCGAATACCTGCCGATTGTATCTAACGATACTGTAGAAGGTCGCGCCGCCAACCGCAGAACAAGAATTGTAATACTTCCGCAGCTCGATCAGTTCTTTAAACTACTCGAACCGAAATAGTTTTTATAGTCTCCCATAATAAAAAAGCCACCTGATTTATTGGGTGGCTTTTTTTGAGCCGAACTTGAGGAACCATATTGGACTTGTGTTGTGGGGATGCATTTCAAATTTCCGCAACTTAGCAGCAGCACTTTTTCCATACTTTTACAGTTGGATTATTTTATTCTATTGATGCTTTTATTGTCAATCCTTAAATTGAATATTTTTTGTGCGCCTTTCAAAATCCATCTTTACCCGGATCGTTTCTCCGCATTTTTATTACCGTGGGATGCGCCTGTTAGGCACTAACAATGCTCAACTGGCAGTAAGTTTACCGGGTCAAGCTCCAACTACCAATGCCATGAAATATGCTTTGCCCGGGCCATCAGAAGAAAACCGCTTCATCCAATAGCGATTCCCATTTAAATCTGCTACATTCACAGCATACAAAGGCATGCGTCTATTATGCATGATGTTTCTGATAAAATAAATCAGTATGAAAAGTATACTCATCTTTCTGTTGTTTCCTGCACAATTGTTTGCTCAACAATTTTCACCTACTGAGATAAAACGTTTTGAAAAAGAAGCAAAACAGGTAACCATAATACGCGACAACTGGGGCATTCCGCATATCTATGGCAACACAGATGCAGATGCAGTATTTGGTTTGCTTTATGCGCAGTGTGAGGATGATTTCAAGAGAGTTGAAATGAATTATATAGAAAAGTTGGGTAGAATGAGTGAAGTAAAAGGGGAAGATGAATTGTACAATGATCTTTACTTAAGACTGATCATTGATTCCGCAGATGCCGTTGCGGATTATAACACCAGCCCCGTCTGGCTGAAAAAATTGATGAACGCATATGCAGATGGCATCAACTATTACCTGTATAAACACGCTGACGTAAAACCTGCATTGCTTACCCACTTTGAACCCTGGTATCCGCTGCTGTGGACGGATGGAAGCATTGGTGCCATTAATACCGCAGACGTATCTGCTGTAGATGTAAAAAATTTATACAGCGGTGTTGATTCACCGGTTACCGTAAAAACAAAAGTGTTTGAAGAAAATACAGATGGATCCAATGGCTTTGCCGTTGGCCCGTCAAAGACGGTATCAGGTAATGCTATATTGTATATTAACCCGCATGTTACTTTTTATTTCAGGCCCGAAGTTCAGGTAACAAGCAAGCAGGGATTGAATGTGTATGGTGCCATAACATGGGGGCAGTTTTTTGTGTACCAGGGTTTCAATGAGCATTGCGGCTGGATGCACACTTCGAGCAAAGTAGATGTTGCAGATTTATACGCAGAGAGAATTATTAAAAATGGTGGCAAACTCCTGTATCAATACAACGATACACTACGACCTGTTACAGAGAAAAAAATTAATATCAGCATTAATAAAGATGGCGCTGTTATAACCAAAACCTTTACCGCATATTTTACACATCATGGGCCTATCATGGCAAAACGCGATGGGCAATACATCAGCGTAAAAAACTACAACCGTTCGCTTACGAGTTTAATACAAAGCTGGCAACGTACCAAAACAACCGGGCTTGCGGATTATAAGAAGAATATGGAATTGCTCGCCAACACATCCAACAACACCATATTCGCAGATGATAAAGGCAACATTGCTTACTGGCATGGCGACTATATCCCCAGGCGGGATACCGCCTATAACTGGGGCAAAGTTATTGATGGTAGCATAACCGCTACTGAATGGAAAGGCCTGCATACGTTGGACGAAATTGTGCACGTCTATAATCCGGCGAGCGGCTACATACAAAACTGCAATTCAACTCCATTTACCGTTGCAGGTAACAGCAGCCCAAAACAAAAAGACTTCCCCCCGTACATGGCGCCTGACGGAGAAAATTTCCGCGGCATAAATGCAGCAAGGTTGCTAAGCCGTGAAAATAGTTTTAACATTGATAAAATGATTGCAGCGGGTTACGATACCTATCTCTCAGCATTCGAAATTTTAGTTCCCGCACTTACGCAGGTCTTCGAAAAAAATGTACCGCCAGCAGATAGTTTATACCAACTTCTTGCAGCGCCGGTTGCCCTTTTAAAGGGCTGGGATTATCATGCTGCTGCCAGTTCAATTGCCACCACAATTGCCATTCAGTGGGCCGAAAAAATGAGTGCTTCTATTCAACGGGTTTATATTGCTGAGGGCTGGGACGATCAGGTTTCCCTTACCAAGCAATTTGCCGCCACTGCTACAAAAGAAGAAATGCTGCCACCGTTGCTTGCCGTAATAAAAGAGCTCGAAAAAAATTTTGGTACATGGCAGGTGCCTTGGGGAGATATTAACCGCTACCAACGAATATCCAGCGATATTCAGCAGCAATACAAAGACGATGAGCCAAGCATACCGGTTGGTTTTGCTTCATCGGCATGGGGTATGATTCCTGCCTATAACAGCAGTTTCGTTTCCGGCGCCAATAAGCGCTATGGCGTTAGCGGTAACAGTTTTATTTGTGCCGTTGAGTTTGGAAAAAGAATAAAAGCAAAGTCGTTGCTTGCCGGTGGCGAAAGCGGCAATCCCGCATCGCCGCATTTTAAAGACCAGCTGGAAATGTATACCAAAGGCCAGTTTAAAGATGTATTGTTTTACAAAGAGGATGTGCTGAAACATGTAGAAAAAACATACCACCCTGGCGAATAATAAGTAGAGAAATTTTGTTGCCAGTTTTAGTGGTACTATTGACCGTTATTGTGTCACTCACTTATACGGTTAAACTTTATATTGAGCAAGCTCCAATCATAACATATTTTATAATATCGTTTATTCCAGAAACAAAGTATAAAATGAAATTATTTATAGTAATTATTTTTTTTCTCATTTCATTTTATTCTTATTCACAGGAACCAACACCTAGTAATGACATACCTGAACTTGTAAAGAAAAATAACATTTGCAAAGCGTTATCATTTGCCAAAGAATCTTCTGCTAAAAAATATATATCCAGAAAAATTGATTATGACACATTAGGTCGGTCATTATTACAAATTGATTTTGATAGCGATAGTTCAATAGATTCTCGCATTATTTCATATTACTTGAGCGATACTTTAGAAATGGATATTTATATCGATTCGACTAGTATTGATACTGCAATATACATTTATAAGAATAAAATGCTAAGCGCAGAATATTGGTATTGGGGTGAAGATAAAAGTTGGGATGACTCTACATTATATTTTTATGATTCTACAAACAAATTAATTTTAAAAACAGATGGTTACTTAGCGCGAAATGTTGATAGTTTAAAATATTCAAACAATAAACTTATTCATGAAATACGATATAACCAAAATGATGAAATAGAGAAAGATATCTTTTATACTTATTCGAATAATTTGCTGATTTCAAAAATTGAAAAACACAAATATTTAAAAGGCGATTCAACTTATTATACCTATAATAAAAAATTGAAGTTGAAAATAAAAAAAGGGAATAATTATAGAACAACCTATTTCTATTATAAAAATAATTATCTCAGAAAACGTAGAACAAGACTAATAAATGTAAACGCAGTAATAGAAACAACAATAATATATTATGATAAAAATGGGTTCGCTAAAAAGATAAAGTCCTTTTTAGGCGAACAAAAAAACGCTTTAGTTAAAACTAAATACATTAAATGTCTAAACGCTAGAATTATTAACCACATTAGACATGATGTTTAACAATATAAAATGTTCAATCGCCACTGTGGGAAAAGCCTAATCATTTATCGAAATGTACAAGCGTGCGACGCAAGAAAAGCTTCACAAAGATTTTATTGCCGGGCCCAAAAAAACTACCTAAAATATCAGTTGATCTATTTTGGTTGAGGCTCTTTAACTTTGGTAAAACAGATAAAATCCTTTGAAACCAGCATTGCTTTTTATATTGGCTTACTTAAATGCATTGCATGCTTGGCCGCAATACTATCTTCGTGGCGAAATAAAGAACGAGGATGGCATACCTATTCCAAATGTAAAAATTAACCTGTCTTCCAAAGGAACCATCCCGTTTTCAAGTGGCTCATCTGGTGCATTTGGAATTGCGCTTTCTGTAATAACAGATTCAATTACGTTACAGGCCGAAGGTTACGAAACACTAAAGGCACTTGCCGATACACGCAGTTTCCAGGTATTTGTACTTAAACTTTCTGTCCTCAATAATTCTGTTACTAGGCATAAACTGCTTTCAGTTATTCCTAAAAAAAATGATAATATACAGAAAAGTTACAGCCACTCAGGCGAAACCTATACTACACTTATAGAGAATGATTTTACAGAAACCGGCAGGTTTCCAGAATCAGGTTTTGCATTAAATATAGACCGCGCCTCGTACAGTAATATCAGGCGTTTTATTAATATGGATATGAAAGTGCCGCCTGATGCGGTGCGTATTGAGGAAATACTCAATTACTTTAACCTGAGCAATACACCCGCCAACAATTCCGGCCGCTTTATATGCAGTTCACAACTTACTAATGCACCCTGGAACCGAAACAACAGATTGCTTTTTATTAAGCTGGAAGCACCGAGTATTAATTTGGATAGCATACCGCCTGCCAACCTTGTTTTCCTCATTGATGTTTCAGGCTCCATGGATCAGCCGAACCGCCTGCCACTTGTTAAGGAAGCTTTCAGGTTGCTTGTAAATAACCTGCGGGAGCAGGATACTGTGGCAATTGTAATTTATGGCGGCGTAGTGGGCACTTATCTTCAGCCCATCTCTGGTTTTTATAAAGACAGTATAAAAACGGCCATTGAGCGGCTTGAAGCGGGCGGCGAAACACCCGGTGAAGCTGCCATAAAAACAGCTTATTCGCTTGCTGAAAAAATTTACCATAAAGAAAGCAGCAACCGCATCCTGCTTGCCACTGATGGCGATTTTAATGTGGGGCAAACGGGCGATAAAGAACTGGAAGATATAGTGGTTGCACACCGGCAATCCGGTATCTATCTTACCTGTCTTGGCGTGGGTATGGGTAACTATAAAGACAGTAAACTGGAAATGCTTGCAAAAAAAGGCAATGGTAATTTTGCTTATATAGACAATATTAACGAAGCCGAAAAAATACTGGTAACCGAGTTTACCAAAACGGTATATGCGGTGGCAAATGATGCTTATGTAAATATAAAATTTAGCCAGCTTTATGCAAAACGGTACAGGCTTATAGGGTTTGATAACAAAAAAAATCTGATAAACGATAGCACCACAGAACTGGAAGGAGGCGAAGTAGGCACAGGCCATTTGTTTACTGCTGTTTTTGAAATTGATCCGGCAGGATATTTTAACGATAGTGCTGCCGCCAACAGCACAGCCGTAGATATTGCTGAACTAAATCTTCATTACAAAATACCCCTGGCAGACGCAGAAATCAGTGTTCCTTTTTCAGTTCAAAACAATTATTTATCCTTTGAAAATGCCGATAGCGCGCTTCGTTTTGCAACTGCTCTTATTATGTTTGGAGGCATCCTAAAACAATCTGACCTCTGGCAGAATTATACCTGGGACGATATTATAAAAATTGCAAAAGCCTCGGCCAAAAGCTCCTCTTATACAGAAAAAGAATTTTTATCACTGCTGGAACAGGCAAAAAAAATGTATGCCGTTTCGAAAAAGAAAAAAAAGAAAAAAAATGCAGCCCGCAAGTAAAAATTCAATATTACAGCAATACCAACTAATATTTTCATGGCATCTTCGTTGCGTCGCAATCCTTTCATCATCTGTACGCAGTGCAGCTGCAGTATCACTTTTAATAAAGGGTTTATATACCAGCAATACCTCAATATTAAATTTGGTTACTATGCCTCAATATTGAAAAAATAAAAACCCTAAAGCCATTCAACTCTAGGATTTTATCTGTTTAAATTTTATAGCATTTACTGGATTATCACTTTACCCGTATAGATTCTTTTGCCTGCAAAAACTTTTAAGTAATAAACCCCGGCATTACCGCCAATTTCCCTACGCGAAATGGTAATTATTCCGGCTGAAATATTTTTTTGTAAAACTACCTGCCCAAGCTGGTTAACTATCTCCACATTCGTGATTGTACTCCCGTCATTTAGTGAAATATGAAATTGATCTGTAGCAGGGTTTGGGCTTATGGATAGTGCCATACCAGGCTGTACATTGGATGCTGCAACCAAAACTGCAGCGGCTGCATTATTTACAGTTGAAACTGCTGCAGCTGCACCTTTACCTGCAAAGTTGGCCGGCCTGGATAATTCCACCACAGCAAAAATTACATTTTTACTGTTTGTACTCCTGATGCTAAAGTCCGAAGCACTTGGTCCTCTGTTGCCAAAATACGCATTTGATAACGTAACCACCGCTTTTTTCCAGGTATTGGTTTTTGTACCGATAACAGTTAAAGAAACTTTGTCAGCTTTAGATTTGGAATCGTAAAAAAGTTGCCAGCCGCCATCTCCATCAAGATAGGTAACACTTATTGTAACTGAATATTTGCTATTAAGCGGTGCATTTAACAGGAATGCATTATCAACATCGAAGTAAAGTGCTTTTTTGTTGTTGGCAACATCAAAGCTTCGTGCAAACTTTCCAAACATACTGGTTGGGTCGGCGGAACTTACATTCCAATAACCGATACTGGTACTATTTGGTGTAAGCTGATGAAGGTACCGTTCATAATTAGCAGCAAATAAATTCCAGCCTACATCGTTGGTACCTGTTGCATATATCATATCCTGCTCGCCCAGCGTAGCGCTTTTTGCATCTTGCAGCACAGCGCCATAGGCGGCGTAACTATTTACAATATTCTGATAACGCTGGGTACTGGTACGGTCAACAGTTCCAAAAGTCGCTGCCGGAAAACGTACAGCATCAGATGCGTCAAGCACATCTTTTAAAAAGCACATGGCATTGGTGCTTTTTGCAGGGTTTTTTTGTCCGGCATATTTATTAAAAAAATTATAGGCTGTATCATAGAGTAGGTCTTCTATCTGACTATTGCCCTGGTTTGGCCAGTCCAGCCCCCAGTGAATACCGTAACACATGGTAGCAAACATATTTTTATAAGGCATTTTTTTCCACCAGCCGGTTGATGTATTGGTACCAGACATTTCGGACCTTGCCCTTACGTAATCAACAGGTTGTGGCTGGTTTAAAAGACTATACAGCCAGGTAGATTTATCGAGCTCGTCATTTATTTGAAAAGCCTTGCCCAGTGTACCACACTTTAACCATCCCGGGCAATTCTGTACCACCCAAATATTATCATCGCTGCCGTTATTTCGCGGGTTGCTTAGTAACGTAATTGCGGGATTCGTATTTTTATATTCGTCGTAGTAATACTGCGAAAACTCCCTGAACAGATCAGAAAACTGCTGGGTTGTTAGATCGTATTGGGGGGCAACCGTTCCTTTATAACTGATGTAATCTCCCGTGCTTCCAAAACATCCCTGTACCCCGGTAATATTATTGCGCACATTCGATGGAAGGGTTTCTACGTGCTTACGTACAGCAATAACCATTTTTCTAAAGTAAGCCTTATAGTCGGTATCAGCATAGTAAGGGGCATACCCTGTAACTACGCCGGCATCATCTTTTTCATTAACCTTGGGTACACCATTGGTGTACAACCAGTCGGGGGCATCTTCCTTAGTGTAAACCATAAAAATTACGGGCAATCCGTCATCGGTGCGGCTGGTAAGGTCGGCATCGAAACTGGTCCAGTTCCAGACACCCGGCGATGTTTCAAGGTCTCTCCAATAAAAATTGCATAGCCGCCCTTTTATTTCAGGGTTCGTAGCTATAACAAGTGGTTTACCAAATGTTTGCCAAATACCTGCATTAACAACTGTTTGAGATTTGGCTGAAATTGAGCAAAAGACAAAAAGTCCCATTAATAAATTGGGGTGCTTGTTTTTCATAGTGTGAGGCGTTAGATTAGACGATAAAAATTTAAAACGCGAAAAAAAATTGAGCTTAGAAGTAGCCCTTTAAGAAAATTATACCTGCAATTGTCAAATTTTGTTCCAATAAGAAAATGTAAAAGGGTATTTGAGTTTATTAATCAGCTTTTAATATAGCAACCGGTAAATGCAGTTAATTTTTTATACCAGCTAATCGCTTCATGGCATCGGTTGTTGCGTCGCAATCCTTTCATCTACAAGTTATTAGCTGAGCTTTTGACTCATTAAACACAACAGGCTTTAGGGTTATAGCTGATCTACAGAAAATGATTACTTTTTTGAAGGTTTTTTTAATAAAAAAAATATCTGGGGCTCATGCACGCCTTCGGGGCCTGGTTTGCTGCATAGTATTACTAAAGTACAAGAGTGCGACGCAACGAAAGCATAATAGTAATCCTGGCGACGGGTTCAAAAATAATCTCGCAAAAAAGCCTGCCGTTTGGTTAAAGGCAGGCTTTTGAATAGGTTAAGTGCAAGTTTATTGCTTAACCAGTTTAATTGTTTTGCGCCCATTATTATTATCAAAAAGCGAAACAATATAAAGGCCTGACACATAGCTGTGCACGTCGATATTTATCCTGTTCTCTCCCGGTGTGGTGTTGATCGTTTTCTTCTGCAGCAACCTTCCGGCAAGATCGGTTACTTCAACTATATATTTATAATGATCCGCTGCATTAAATACCAGCCAAGTATAGTCTTTTGCAGGATTGGGCATGAGCACCAAGACCGGCACTTTTACATCGGTTGCTATTTCAGTTGTTATGGACGATTGTGTTGAAACTGAGTTATTTGACGGTGCAAGTGCGGTTTTAATTGTTATATCTGCAGATGTAGCACCTGAGGTTTGGCAATTGTTAGTGGCTTTTACGGTTATTTTTCCGGCAAGGTTTCCCCAGGTAACAATTATTGATGGTGTGCTTTGCCCGGCAGTAATCTTTGCCCCGCTATTTACTGTCCATGTGTACGTGATTCCTGCTACTACTGGTGATACTGTGTATACTAAACCCACTTTGCCTGCAGAAACAGACTTTAGACCAAGAATACTGCCTGGTTTGCCTGGGGTAGACGTTAACGTTTTTGTTGCCGCAGGGCTGCTGCCGCATCTGTTAACAGCAGTCACATTTAAGGTACCTGAGTTAAAGTTTGATATTATAGCTAGTGTGGCTGCAGTGAGCTCTGCATTTGCCGAAACAACCGCAATATTTGAGGGTGGCGCCCATGTGTATGAAGTGGCGTCTGTGACTGAGGCTATTGAATATAAATAACTGCCGTTGCCACAAATGCCTTTCGCATCAGCATCATCGCCTGTTATAGTGCCTGGCTTAAGCGGTGCTTTAAGCGTTCCGTTGGTAACATTATAGTTTTGGGTTTTAGTACAGCCTTTAGCATCTGTTACGGTATAGCTTTTACCTCCGGGGCCTGCTACAAAAGTACCAACACCGTTGTAAGGAATATTTCCGCCGGTGGCTGTAACGGTTACGGTTGTATTGGAATCTCTGCAAACAATACTGCTGTCCAGGTTAAAAATAATACTCAATGCATCAGGCTCAGTAATGTTATATGTTGCGGTTGTAGTACATCCAGTTAAAGAGGTAACTAACACTGTATAATCTCCCGGCTTCAGACTTTCTAAATCCTGAGTTGTAGATTTAAAATACCCTACTGCAACACTGGTCCAGCTATAGGTGAATGGACCTGTACCACCCGTTGTTTTTAAATCTAAAATGCCATTATTAGGATCTCCCTTACAGGCTAAGGGAGTAACAGTCGCTGATAGTGCAGGACTGCTGCTTATTACCGTAGCCACCAGCGGTAAATATAAAGTGCCAGTACCCCCGCCTGTAACGGGTAAATTGGTTCTGTAAGTAGCCGCTATTGCTGTTTTTAATTTTACAAAAATATTTTGAGTGAATGCTGTGCCGTAATTATTAATTATAAGAGAATCTGTAAAATTACCGTTACTGCTGGTTGAAAAAGTATAACCGGTTAAAGGGCCTACCGTCACTCTTGTTCCGTCCAGGGCAGAACCATATAATATGAATGATTTTACCGGCGCGGTGCTGTTGATACAAATTGAATCAAAAACAGGCATGGCAGTAGCATACAAATTAATATTTGTAACCGAAGATGCTGACCTTGAAAGTTCAACAGTAGAGAACAATACTTTTTTATTATTTACACTTCTTATACTAAAGTCTGATCCGCTGGGCCCTCTGTTACCAAAATAAGCATCAGATAAGGTTACAGAAACTTTTTTCCACTTATTTGTTTTTGTACCTGTAATCAATACAGATGATTTATCTGTAATAGTTTTTGAATCATAATAAACCTGCCAGCTCCCATCGTTATCGTCAAGATAGGTAATGTCTACAGAAACGGAATATTTACCATTGAGCGGGGCATAGTTTAGAAAGGAGCTGTCTACATCAAAATAGAATGCTTTTTTATTGTTAGGTATATCAAACCCCCTTGCATACTTTCCATACATACTGTTTGCATCGGAAGATGTTACATTCCAGTAACCTACACTGGTTGCATTGGGGGTAATCTGATGCAGGTCACGTTCATAATTGCCGGGCAGCAAATCCCACCCAACATCATTGGTG
>JBBRDW010000032.1:0-40596 GCA_038203525.1 Chitinophagales bacterium
ATGATTTTTCAGATAGTTTACCCAGGGCCCTGCAGAAAAACTATCATCCCGATTCGTCTGTAGATATATTTTTTATTCATCCCACTTCTTACCTGGATAAAGCAATGCCATTCGGGTATAATGCGCCCGTGGACGATGAAGCACTCAATAAAAAAACAGATGCGGCAAGTATCTTAAACCAGGCAAGTATTTTTAACGAAGCGGGCAGGGTGTTTGCACCCCGTTACCGGCAGGCCAGTTACTATGCCTATTTTCCAACTGATACCGCCGCGGCAATTGCAGCATTTGATCTGGCCTATCAAGATGTAAAATCTGCATTCGAATATTATCTCCAGCACTATAATAACGGCAGGCCCATTGTAATTGCATCGCATAGCCAGGGCAGCACCCACGCCAAACGTTTGATGAAAGAATTTTTCGACGGCAAACCTTTACAAAACCAACTGGTTGCTGCTTACGTGGTGGGTATGCCTGTAAATCCGGCTTTTTTCTCCAGTATTCTTCCATGCAATACCCCCGATCAAACAGGATGCATTTGCAGCTGGCGTACGTTTAAAGAAGGGTATACTGATAGTTTTGTACAAAAAGAAAAGTTCACCGCCATTGTAACAAATCCACTTACCTGGGATGCATCAAAGCCCGTCGTTTCCAGAAAAGAAAACCAGGGTTCTGTATTACTTAAGTTTAATAAACTGTTGCCATGTGTAGCCAATGCACAGGTGCACGAAGGGGTGTTGTGGACAGTAAAACCGCATTTTTTTGGCAATATATTTTTCCATTCAACCAATTACCATGTTGCAGATTATAACCTGTATTATCTCAGCATCAGGCAAAATGTAGAACAAAGAGTAACTGCGTTTAAAAATAAAAAGTAGAATTTTTTTTGAGCCCGGCAATACTAATTCTATTAAGCTTTTCTTGCGTCGCACTCTTGTACGTTCGGTAATCTTATGGAGCTTTTATTGCAGCGTAGGTCAAAGCGAAGGTTGCCGTTGACATCACTCGCGATGGCGAAAAGAGCGGGAACATTTTGTTGTGGGCTTGGCGGCTAATTCTGGTTTATAATCCGTCAACGGCTAGTCAATGTGTTTTGATAATACTGTCCGCAAAGAGTCAAAATATTGTTGGGTAATTAGTCCCAAGTCCAATTTGTCCTTTGCTTTTTTTAATTCGGCTAAAGCTTGGTCGCTCGTCATTGCAGCCTTTGGGTTAACTAATTCGCCATACTCCATCGCAAATTTTAAGTCCAAAACTGTTACGTCCATTCCTGGGTTTTGAAAGATAATAGACCCAGCAGAAGGGACATTGCTCTTTTTGCTCCGAAACATTTTAATATTTTCAATTTGAGCTTCTCTGCCTTTGAACGATTCAGGCAAATATGTTATTCCACCCATAATGGCAGCAGCAATTCTTCCTAACATTATATAGGTGAAAATATTTGTCTGTGTGGTGCTGCCACTAAATAATCCTGTTTGTTGTGTTGAAGAATGATTTGTTCCGCTTGGTGCTCCAAATTTCATTTTATCGCCAACGCCTAAAACTGAACCGTCAGTAAATTTAATAAATCCGAATTGAGTCGAATTTGAATAATTCTTGGTCCATTGCATGTCAGCTAACTTTGAAACAAATAACGTGTCAGTCAATTGACCTATAGCCGCTGTCGAAATTATTGTTAGGATGAGAGTCAACAGTTTTTTCATATTTTCTAAAATTTAGTATAGGTGTACAATTTATTAAGTATTAATATTTTTATGCTCGAAATCCCCACTTGTCTTTATTTCGCCTTGCCCACAATACGTAAAGTGGCATTATTAAATGATATGTCCAAAAAAATCCATTGTTGATTTTCAATATACTAACGTTATCCTTTTTCAATTGTCGTTAGCAAAATCCAATCTTCTAATTTTTAAATTCGTTAGCAATCTCGGCAATTCTTCGCTGTGCTAAATGCTGAATAATGTACCAACTGTACAAGTGTGCGACGCAACCGGGCTCAATAGTAGCAATTTTGTTGGGCTCATAAAAAAAGCGTTGTACATTTTTAAGCATTGCTAAGTGTAATTCTTTCAAACATTAAAAATTTACTTCTTCCTTTCAGCCTATCTTTTTATCTTGCAGCCGAAATACAGGATATGAAATTTCTAAAAAACAACCTCGACTTTCTGGATCATCGAACAATCTGACTATTCTCAGACGGCTTGTTAATTTGCCGCACCTGTATATTTCAATTTATTTTTCACGCTCTATAAATATTTATTTATGCTTACGCATACGCTTTCGCAGACTGCTGCGCACTACCTTTATTTGGAAGAAAAGTACGGTGCCCATAATTATCATCCACTACCGGTGGTTCTTGAAAAAGGCCACGGTGTTTTTGTTTGGGATGTTGATGGCAAAAGATACTTCGATTTTTTAAGTGGCTACTCCGCCATCAACCAGGGGCATTGCCACCCCCGAATTATTAAGGTGCTTACAGATCAGGCACAAAAGCTAACCTTAACGTCAAGAGCTTTTCATAGCAATCTTCTTGGAGAATATGAACAGTATATTACTGAATATTTTGGCTACGATAAAGTGCTGCCGATGAATACCGGCGTAGAAGGTGGCGAAACCGCTATAAAACTTGCCAGGCGCTGGGCTTACGATATAAAAGGTGTTCCGGAAAACGAGGCAAAAGTAATTTTTGCCGAAGGAAATTTTTGGGGCAGAACACTCGCAGCCATCTCCTCTTCAACAGATGCGAGCAGTTATAAAGGTTTTGGTCCTTATATGCCGGGCTTTGAAATAGTTCCTTACAACGATTTGCCCGCATTGGAAAAAGCTTTGCAAGACCCCAATGTAGCAGCATTTATGGTTGAGCCCATCCAGGGCGAGGCAGGAGTGCTGGTACCTGACGAAGGTTATCTAAAAGGTATCAGGTCATTATGTACGGAGTATAATGTTTTGTTTATTGCCGATGAAATTCAAACCGGCCTTGCCCGCACAGGCAAAATGCTGGCATGCGATCATGAGGATGTTCGCCCGGATATTATTATTCTCGGTAAAGCCTTAAGCGGCGGTATTTTGCCGGTAAGCGCGGTGCTGGCCGATGATGAAATTATGATGACCATTAAACCCGGCGAACACGGATCCACTTACGGCGGAAACCCGCTGGCTTGCGCCGTGGCTATGGAGGCATTGCAGGTGTTGAAAGACGAGAACATGGCTGCTAATGCAGAAGCCATGGGTCAATTATTCCGCACGCAATTAATTAAATTAAATTCCCCCGTTATTAAAACAGTTCGTGGTAAAGGTTTGCTCAATGCAATCGTAATAAACCATGCAAACCCCGAAGCAGCCTGGAACCTGTGTATGGAATTAAAAGAAAATGGCCTGCTTGCCAAGCCAACGCATGGCGATAAAATTCGGTTTGCGCCACCATTAGTTATTACAAAAGAGCAAATTCATGAAAGTGTAGATATTATTAGCCAATCATTACAAGTGCTTCATTAGACTATAAATAACCCGCTGCATTTTGGCGGGTTTTTTATGGGCCCGGCATTAGCAAATAAATGAAGCATCCGTTGCGTCGCACTCTTGTACTTTTGGTAATTAAATTGAGCAGCTGAATGCAGTTTACCTTATTATGGGCATGTACCCGCATTTAGAAGATAGTAAGTTTTTTCTAATTTGATTTAAAAAATACGCAGTTGTATCTAATTTTAAATTTTCATTTTCAACATTATGATTGACACACACCTGCATCACGAAGAGCATCTTGAAAGCTCTGATATGCTTACTGATATTGTAATTGGAATGAGTGATGGCTTAACGGTACCCTTTGCACTGGCTGCCGGCCTAAGTGGGGCTGTGGACAGCACTTCTGTAATTATTGTTGCCGGTATTGCTGAAATTGCAGCCGGGTCTATTGCCATGGGGCTCGGTGGCTTTTTAGCCGGAAAAACAGAGCAGGACCATTATAACAGTGAACTTAAGAAAGAATATTGGGAGGTTGATAATCTGCCAGAAAAAGAAAAACACGAAGTACGTGAATTTTTTGAGCAGCTTGGTTTAAGCAAAGATGTTCAGGATAAAGCGGTTGATGAACTTACAAAAGACAAAGACCGATGGGTAAATTTTATGATGAAGCATGAACTTGGTTTAGATAAACCAGACCCTAAACGTGCTGGCCGTAGCGCTTTTAATATTGGCGCCTCTTATATAGTTGGTGGCATGGTACCATTAAGCCCATATTTTTTTATAGCCGATTCACTGGAGGCATTAAAAGTATCGGCTATAATTACTTTGATCTGCTTATTTATTTTCGGATTTTTCAAAAGCAAAATAACGGGTGTAAACCCCTGGACGGGTGGCCTAAAAGTAATGTTCATTGGTGCACTTGCTGCAGGTGCTGCTTTTCTTATTGCCAAATTAATAGAGGGGTAGTTTGGTTTGTAGCGGCGTATTCGGTTGAATAGTTTAGCCACAACAAATTTTTTTTGCAGTTGGTGAGTACCGGTATAAACGTACAAGAGTGCGACGCAAGAATGCTTAATAGCAGCAATGCAGCCGGGACAATAAATTGAATAAAAATAAAAAAATAGAAAAAACTATAGCAGCCGTAAATGCTCTACTGTTAGGGGTTTGCGAAGAAAATGTTTTACGAACTCGTAAGATTTAGCTCTGTTTTTGTCTTCGTCAGCAATGGTAGATGAAAAAATATTTACAATGGGTAAATCTGTATTTAGCCCGGTTAGCAATTTAAATTTATCAAGAAAATCCCAGCCGGTCATTCCCTGCATATTAAGGTCAAGCAAGATAATTTCGGGTATGTTATTTAATTCCTTACCACTCAATATATCAAGCACGTAATTATATGCATCTTCGCAGTTTGTAAAAGAAATAATTTCTTCGGTAAAGTCAACAAATTTCATAAGCTTGCTGCTAATGATAATTGTTAAGTCATCGTCATCAACCAATAGTACTTTTTTATATTTTGCCATTTGGTACTGTAATGGACTCGTAAGTTAAGAATTTTAGTCAACAAAAATAGCTTAGGTTTCTGTTTGAATTTTTTCCTCTACCACTACCAGATCGCTTAAGTCTACACTCATAGGCAACATGCCAATCTGCACCACAGCGCGTTTACCTTTTATTTCTAAAACTTTACCAACCTGGTGATTCTTTTTCATTTTAACCTTTGCACCGGGTACTATTGCTGCAGCTATTTCCTTATATTTTGTTTCAATTTTTTTAGCAAGTTTATTATTTACCACTTGGTCTTTTTTCTTAAAAAGAAGGTTTTGTATCTGGTTAATTACCTGCTCTTTGTTTTCGGTTTTGCGCCATTCCAGCACAATTTGTTTTATGTTTCTTTCTGTTTCTTTCAAATTCGCAATTCTCTCTTCCGTAATGGTATTTTGATGTTTTAGTAACTCAACCTGCTGGCGGTGTTTTTCTTTGTTTATAACTGTTTCCATTTCTTTACGCAGCCGCTCATTTTCCTGAAGCAATTTCTGCAACTGTGTTTTTTCAATGTCCAGTTTTTGCTGATCCTGCTCTGTGCGGTTGAGCAGTTTGTCTAAACGAAAATGATCTTCGTCTACCAGTTGCCGGGCACGTGCTATAAGTTGTTTTGATAATCCAATTCGCTCAGCGATGGAAAAAGTGTAGGAACTACCAGGTTTTCCCACGATAAGTTTATATAGAGGTTGCAAGTTTATTTCGTCAAAAGCCATTGCGCCATTTAAAATACCCTGGGTATGATTTGCCATAACCTTTAAATTAAGGTAATGGGTGGTAACAATACCCAGCGCATGCTTTTTCGAAAGCTCTTCCATTATTACCTCCGCAAAAGACCCGCCGAGATTGGGATCGCTGCCGCTGCCGAGTTCATCTATAAAAAAAAGTGTTCTGCCATTTGCGTTCTCAATAAAATATTTCATGTGCAGCAGGTGCGATGAGTAAGTGCTCAACTCAAATTCAATACTCTGTGTATCGCCAATATGAATAAACAACTGCTTAAAAATGCCCATTTGCGAGGATGGATTTACCGGAACCAGCAAACCGCTCTGCAGCATCATTTGGTTTAAGCCAATGGTTTTCATAGTAACGGTTTTGCCGCCGGCATTTGGGCCGCTAATAATCAATATTCTTTTTTTGTCGTCGAGGGTAAGGCTAACAGGAATGGTTTTTCTGGAAGAACGTTTGTTGTATAAATAAAGTAATGGATGGTAAGCATCAATTAATTCCAAATGGGCTCTGTCAATAATGTTTGGGTAATTGCCATTTACATCAACTGCCAGTTTTGCTTTGGCTTTAATAAAATCGTATTCGCCAACCACGGAATGATAGGTCTGTAACAATGTACTGTAAACACTTAGTTGGGCCGTTAGCGCTCTTAGTATACGTTGTACTTCCTTGCGTTCATCATTTTCAAGTGTATAGAGTTCGTTGTTCAGCTCAATGGTTTCTTCTGGTTCTATAAAGGCGGTTTTACGGCTATCGCTTTCGCCATGAAGAATGCCTTTTACCTGTCGTTTATGCTCAGAAAAAACCGCCACAACCCTGCGGCCATTACTAAAACTTTCTTCTATATCTGCACCATAGCCTGCTTTGTTAAGGCGCGAAACTACTTTCTCAAAAACCCTACGTAACTCATTGCGTTTGCGGTAAAGGTTCATGCGTATTCGCTGTAAATCTTTGCTGGCATTGTCTTTTACGCCGCCAAGCTCATCGAGCACATCATAAATAAGCGTGATGATTAATTTTTCGTAGTAAGTATTTTCTATTACACGGTATAATGCAGGGTATGCAATTCTTCTTTCATTATCAAACCATCGAAAAATTTTCTCAATACTTTCAGCCAGCTTTCTAATTTGTAAAAATTCCTCACCCGAAAGGGTACTTCCCTCAATGCCCAGCAGTTTTATTTCGCGGGCAATATTTAAAATAAAATCGTTTGGAAAATACTGCGCATTCTGAAGCAGCAATTTAAATTCATGGCTTTGCTGAAGTTCCAGTTCAATATTTTCTTTTTTGGTGTGTATGCGCAATTCTGCAGCCTTCTGCTTTGCATATTCGCTGTTGCAGTGTTCTGTAAGTAATAGTCTTACTTTATCAAACTCTAATTGTACTGTTGCCGATTCGGGGTAAAGCTTCATTTAAAATTCCTTCTATTAATTTTCGCCCGTAAAGGTAAGGTTAGTCCTTATTTGTTGCGTTCTTATGTACGGGCAGGTAAATATCGCAGTTAATTTTATGGACCAAACTTATTGCTGCTATTAAGCTTCGTTGCGTCGCACTCTTGTACTTTTAAATCTACATTCGGCAACTTGAGGCAACAGGCTTATTAAGCAGTAACGTGGGTTTTATAATTAAAATTTGCCTAGGGCAGTGTTCCTATTAATAACATGGTTAAAACTATGGGAACAAAAAATCCTTTCAGTTATACTGAAAGGATTTTTTGTTCTTGTAGCGAGGAGCGGGAATGATCCGCCGACCTCCGGGTTATGAATCCGACGCTCTAACCAACTGAGCTACCTCGCCAAACGGGCGGCAAAAATAATCGTTTTGTTCTAAAAACAATCAATGAAATGATTATGGCGTAATAAGATTTTTTGTAAGAGGCTACGGGTGTATTACTTTCGAACAGCCACCATACCGCACAATGTAAGCCATGCCCAGTATTTGAGAGAAAGTACAAGAGTGCGACGCAACAATGCTAAATTGAAATTCTTTTGCCGGGCCAATAAAAAAATACCAACCCGGCAGCAGCCATTTAATTATTTAAAAGCAGTTGTAAACGTTTTGCAACTTTTTCAGCAGTGGGCAGCATAGCCGCCTCTAATATTAAATTGATGGGTACAGCCGGCGTATTCAAGGCCCCTAATACTTCAACCGGCGCATCCAGATAAGTAAAGCAGTTGTAAGAGATTCTGTGCGCCAGCGCTTCCGCAAATGAATTATTCTGCGGCTCTTCGGTTACTACAAGGCATTTACCGTGTTTCTTCACGGTTTCAAAAACCAGGTCTTCATCGAGTGGGAATAAGGTACGCAAGTCAATAATCTCAATCTGGCCGGGATATTTTGCGGCAGCAGCTTTTGCCCAGTAAACGCCCATGCCGTAGGTAATTATGCAGGCAGATTCTCCCTGCTTTACTTTTTGGTTATCTGGCTTTAAGATGATATTAGCTTTACCTAACGGTAAGATATAATCCCGGGAAGGTTCTATGGTTTTTGCATCTTCAGTACCCGGAACTTTGCTCCAATAGAGGCCTTTATGTTCGAGCATAACAACGGGATTGGGATCGTAATAGGCAGCCTTCATTAAACCTTTGATGTCTGCCGCATTTGATGGATAGCAAACTTTTATGCCTTTAATAGTAAGTAAAGTAGATTCTATGCTGCCGCTGTGATAGGGCCCGCCGCCTCCATAAGCGCCGATTGGCACCCGTAACACCATATTTATTGGAAACTTGCCATTGGATAAATAGCAGGATTTGGAAATTTCAGTTACCAACTGGTTTAAACCCGGATATATGTAATCTGCAAACTGAACTTCAACAATAGGTCTTAAACCCACAACCGAAAGACCGATGGTAGAACCAACAATGTAAGCTTCCTGAATTGCAGTATTAAAAACACGGTGATCGCCGAATTTTTCGGCGAGGGTAGCTGCTTCGCGAAAAACACCACCCAGTCTGCGGCCAACATCCTGACCATACAATAAACATTCGGGATTGTCCTGCATCAGCTCGTCTATAGCAAACAATGCAGCATCTACCATGATCATCTTATCTTTACCGGCAGGCTGCCTCGTGCCTTTTTCTTCGGTAACAGGCGTAGGTGCAAATATGTGATCAGATACGGCTGAATCCAACGGCAGGGGCGCAGCAACAGCTTTATTAAAAGCATTTTGCGCTATATCTTTTGCCTCGGCTTCAATATTGTCTAATTCATTTTTGCTTATTCCATGCTGTAATAATATACTTTTCAATTTTGGATAAGGATCCCTTAAAGCATGCTTTTCCAGATCTTCTTTGCTGCGGTAAAATTCTTTACGCACACCACTCGTGTGATGGCCGAGTAGGGGAACAGTGGCATGAACAAGTAATGGTTTTCTTTCTTTCCTTACAAAAGAAATTGCCTCCTGCATGGTTTGATAGCTGGCTACAAAATCACTTCCGTCAACCTGTAGTTTGTTGAGGCCTTTAAAACCATCGGCAAATTCAAAGGCATTCATGCTTCTGGCTTCTTCTGCGGAAACGCTAATACCCCAATTGTTATCCTGTACCAGGTAAATAACAGGTAATTGTTTAAGTGCAGCAAATTGAAGCGCTTCACTTACTTCGCCTTCAGTCATACTGTTATCTCCAAGGCTGCAAACCACCACGCCAGGTTCATTATCAGGTCCCTTACGTTGAAGCGGTGAATTTATCATTTCAAGATATTGTATACCCTGAGCAATACCCGTTGTTGGAATTGCCTGCATGCCCGTAGCACTGCTCTGGTGGATAATGCGGGGTTTATTATTATCGAGGCTGCTGGGGTGGCAGTAGTACGATCTGCCTCCGGAAAAAGGATCCTCTGCTTTTGCCAGTAGTTGCAGCATCATCTGATAAGGATCAAAACCAATGGAGAGTAAGATACTGTCGTCTCGGTAATAAGGGCTTACATAATCGCAGGGTAATAATTGAAGGCCGGTAGCTATTTGTATGGCTTCATGTCCCTTTGAAGTAGAGTGAACGTATTTACAAATTTGGCGGTTGTCATCATAGATACCGGCCATGCTTCGTGCCGTAGCCATTAAACGCCAGGCTTTCATAAGAATTGCAGTATCAAACATTCGGCAAATATCTGGCAGAGAAACCAATTACCCAATGAACGAGGGGATTATTTCACGGTTAATTCAAATACTTTCTTATTTTCAAAATATCCGGTTAATTCATCACCTACCACGCATTCGCCAACACCGGCCGGTGTTCCGGTAAAAATAAGATCACCAATATTGAGCGAAAAATATTGTGATACATTCGCTACGATTTTTTCAAAGGAAAATAACATATCGCTGCTTACCCCTCTCTGAACGGTTTCTCCGTTTAAGTTCATAGAAAAATGTATCGGGTTATTTAGTATGTTGGGCGATAGGTCGATCCATTCGCCAATGACTGCAGAATTATCCCATGCTTTGGCTTTCTCCCATGGTAATCCTTTTTTCTTTAATTCTTTTTGAACGTCTCGAGCAGTAAAGTCAATGCCAACTGTTATTGCATTGTAATACTTGTCTGCAGCGTACTCTGTAATATATCTCCCATTTTTTGAAACTCTTAAAACCAATTCTGCTTCATAATGAAGTTCGTTGGAGAAATCGGGGTAGTAAAAATTAATCTTGGGCTGCAGCAGTGCACTCTTTGGTTTTAAAAAGATAACAGGTTCTTCAGGAATGTCATTATTTAATTCCTTCGCATGTTCAGCATAATTTCGGCCTACACAAAAAATTTTCATTGGTATAGATTGTAGGGTGATTTCAAGTATTTGGTTGTAATTTATGTATTAATGCTCAATTCTTAATCTCTTATTGCAAGGTAGAAAATGCAACTGAATAATTTAGATAAATTCCTTTGTATTAATTAGATTCATTGTTCTTTCTATACCTAGAGCAGCAAAATTTTCTATTGTTTCTGTGCAGGCATTTATTTTTTGCCCAACAATGTTAGCCTCTTCGGGTAACCATTTGGCCAGCACAAACTCTACCTGCATTCCTTTTGGATAGTTACTGCCAATACCAAAACGTAGTTTGGGGTATTGGTTTGTTCCTAATGTTGTTTCGATATCGGACAAACCGTTGTGGCCACCGCTACTGCCGGTTGACCTTAAACGAAGTTTGTTAAGAGGAATGGAAATATCGTCTACAATTGTCAATGTATTTTCCAATGGAACTTTTTCTTTATCCATCCAGTATCGAAATGCTTTCCCGCTAAGGTTCATATAGGTTGCAGGTTTTATACAAACAAAGATTTTACCTTTCCATTTTACTTCTGCTATATCTGCAAGCCTGCCAGCAGTGAAAATGCCACTATGTTTTACTACAAAAGCAGTAACTACATCGAAACCAATATTATGACGTGTGTGTGCATATTCAACACCAATATTTCCCAAACCAACTATTAAAAATTTAGACATAAAATTAACCCTCGAAAATTTTTACAGATAATGGCTATCCTGCATCGATTGCTGCGTAAAGATTTATAGTACAAGAGTGCGACGCAACGAAGCTCAATTATAGAACAATCGCCGGGCTAAAAAATACTTTGCTCTTGCAACTAAAAGTAATTAAAAAATTGCCTGCATAACAAAGCCCTGCACAAACGTACAGGGCTTTAAATACCATTGAAAAGTTATTTCTTTTTTGCTGCCGGCGCCGCTGCTGCTGCTGCTTTTGGCGCTGCTGCTGCTGCAGCTTTGGGAGCTGCTGCAGATTTTCCTGCTGCCGGTGCTGCTGCTTCTTCCTGCTTTAACTGGCGTGTCATTACTACAGATGCAACTGAGATACGTGGAGAATTTAAAACCTCCATATTATCTGCTTTAATGTCCTGTACCCGAATATTACCATTGAGTTCAAGATTAGTAACATCAACCTCAATTGTTTCTTTAAGGTACTTTGGCAGCGTTTTTACTTTTATCGCTTTCATTTTTAATACCAGTTTACCGCCAGCTTTTACGCCTGCGGCTGCACCGGTAAATTTAAGTGGCAAAGTGGCTACCACTTTCTTATCATCCACAAGCTCCATCAGATCAACGTGATTGAGCAAATCTGAAACTTTGTCAAATTGCAGGTCTTTTAAAATTGTATTGTAGGTTTTGCCATCAACACTAACTACTGCAAGCTGAAATTCGCCTGTATACACCAGCGATTTTAAATCCTTTGCTGACGCGTAAAAATTTACTTCGTTTGCACCGCCGTAAATTACACCTGGCACCATTTCCTGAGAGCGAAGTTGACGGGTGGCTTTTTTCCCGAGTTCGGTCCTCAGTTGTCCTTCGATTGTAATTGATTTCATTTTTATTGTTTTGTTTATTAAGAAAAGCGTTAAGCTTATTGCTGTTATTTTTTTGGGCCCGGCTCCAGTTATTTATTGATTTTTAGTTGCGTCGCACTCTTGTGCTTTATCAAGATGGCAGCAAAAAACAAAAACCTTAACCTTTCCTATCTTTTCCCCCTCAGCTGCGAGTGGATGAAAAGGCTTGTAATACTTTTGTTTTCATAAGCATTTCTTATTGCTATTGCAAGCAGGTCTGCAACTGAAATTACCCTTATTTTGGGGCTTTCCTTTTTCATTGGAATAGTATCACAAACTATTAATTCTTCCAGCACACTGCTCTCAATGTTCTCGTACGCTTTACCACTTAAAATAGGATGCGTGCACAAAGCCCTAACTGTTCTTGCCCCTTTCTCTTTAAGAAGGCCTGCTGCTTTTGCAAGCGTACCACCAGTATCGCAAATGTCATCTATCAGCACAATATCTCTTCCCGCTACATCGCCAATAACTACCATGCTCGCTATCTCGTTGGCACGCTTGCGGTGTTTGTCGCAAATAACCATATCTGCACTAAAATAACTGGCAATTTCCCTTACGCGGTTGGTACTTCCAACGTCGGGGGCGGCAAAAGTAAGGTTTTCCAGTTTAAGTTGCTCAATGTAAGGAATGAAAACAGCGGAACTATCTAAATGGTCAACCGGTACTTCAAAAAATCCCTGTATTTGAGGTGCATGAAGATCCATAGTAATAATTCTGTTTGCACCCGCAGCTTCAAGCAAATTGGCGATTAGTTTTGCGCCAATAGCCACACGGGGCTTATCTTTCCTGTCCTGCCTTGCATAGCCGTAATAAGGAATTACAGCAATAATTTTATAGGCGCTTGCCCGCTTGGCCGCATCTATCATCAGCAGCAGCTCCATTAGGTTGTCTGTTGGTGCAAAAGTGCTTTGCACAAGGAAGACATAATCGCCCCGGATACTTTCCAAAAAAATGGGCTGAAATTCGCCATCACTGAATTTCTGAATATTGATCCTGCCAATGGCTGCGCCAAAGCGCTGCGCTATTTTCTCTGCCAGTTCTCTGGATCCTGTTCCAGAGAATATTTTTACTGATGGACCCATAAATAAAGTTAATAAGCGGCGAAGATAGAATTTACGAAATGAATTTGTAATTTGACCCATGATAACTTTTCAACATGGAAGGCACAACGATTAAAGACTGGGCAGAAGATGACAGACCAAGGGAAAAAATGATGCTGAAAGGCATTGATTCGCTTAGTAATGCGGAGCTTTTGGCTATACTTATCAACAACGGTACCCGTTATAAAAGTGCAGTTGATGTTGCGAAAGAATTGTTAGGTGCAGTCAATAATGATCTTCAGCAACTAGGTAAACTGTCAGTAAAAGAAATACTTAAGCTTAAGGTTAAGGGTATTGGGGAAGCTAAGGCCATTTCTATTGCATCTGCTCTAGAACTCGGTATACGCAAGGATGCTGCCCACAAAAAAAAGGATGTGATATTGAAAAGCAAGGATATCGCTGATTACCTGCAGGCCAAACTTCAACATAAAAAGCACGAAGTTTTTGCTGTTATATTCCTGAACGTAGCCAATAAAATCAATCATTACGAGATTATAAGTGAAGGTGGTATTACCGGCACCGTAGCAGACCCGCGTATTATTTTAAAAAAAGCACTGTCGCATGATGCGGTAAACATTATTCTTTGCCATAATCATCCCAGCGGTAGTGTTAAGCCCAGTCGTGCCGATGAAGAAATTACACGAAAAATAAACGAAGCTGCAAAATTCTTGGATATAAAAGTCCTCGACCACATCATCGTAAGTGATGAAGGCTATTACAGCTTTGCTGATGAAGGGTTAATCTGACTTGGATTTATTCATTAAATTTTCTGTTAGCCAACTGGTCATTTTGGTCCATAAATGCAGGGAAGTATTGCCGCCGCGAATACCATGATTTTTATTTGGGTAGTAATCACTTTCGAAATCGATATTGTGCTGTATCATGGCTTCCACCATTTGAATGCTGTTTTGAAAATGCACATTGTCATCGCCGGTGCCATGAATGATTAAGAATTTACCTTTTATATTTCCTGTAAAATTTAAGGGTGAATTATCATCGTACCCTTTTGTATTTTCTGCTGGAGTACGCATATAACGTTCGGTGTAAATATCATCGTAAAAGCGCCAGGAAGTAACTGGTGCAACGGCGATTGCTGCACTAAAAACACCTGCACCTTTGGTTATTGCCAGGGAGCTCATAAAACCGCCATAACTCCAGCCCCAGTGCCCAATACGGTCTTTGTCAACATAAGGTAAAGTGGCTAAATACGTTGCTGCGTCAATCTGGTCTTCTATTTCCAGCTTGCCCAGCTGCAGGTAGGTTTTCTTTTTAAAATCTTCACCTCTAAAACCTGTTCCTGTGTTGTCAATACTTACAATAATAAATCCTTTTTCGGCCATTAACTGGTGCCAGTAGCTTACAGCGCCAAAACGGTTGGCTACCTGCTGCGAGCCCGGTCCGCCATAGTTGCAAAACAAGACCGGATATTTTTGATCTGCATTAAAGTTAGATGGCTTAAGCATCCAGCCATTTAGTGTATCGCCTTTTTTATTGGGTACTCTTATAAATTCTGCGGTGGAAATATCGTAAGAAGATAACAGGCTTTTTAAATTGGCATTTTCCCCAGCTACAATATTTTTTATAATAGAGATATTGTTCTTCTTATTCACAATATCAAATAGAGTAACTGTTTTTGGTGTATTGATATCCGAATATGAATCATAAACCCGGGTAAAGTCATCATTCATCTCTATATGATGCCAGCCCTGGCCGGTTGTTAATTGTGTAGTTTTTGTTCCATCAAAATTGGTAACAAATAAATTGCGATCCATAGGAGTAGGGTAGGCGAGTGTATAATAAACCAGCCGGTTCTTTTCATCTACGCCGATAATGTTCGAAAGATCGCAGTTGGTTTTATGCAATTGAATTTTCTTTTTGCCATCCATGCTGTATAGATAAAGCTGGTTGTACCCATTCATGTCACTTGTAAATAAAAAGGAGGAACCATCTTTTAAAAATTGCCAGTCATCGGTAATGTCTACATAGTATTTATTAGTCTCTTCGTAGAGTGTTGAACTATTACCTGTGTCAGTATCTGTAAGTAATAATTTTAAATTATTCTGGTGTCGGTTCATCCAGAATACCACCAGCTTATTATCCTTTTGTGTCCACTTTATTCTTGGAATATAAATATCGCCTTCTTCAAATTTTGCCTTTACATTTTGGCCAGTTGCAACATTGTAAATATGTATTTCCACAATTGAATTATCGTCACCTGCTTTGGGGTATTTATAGGTGTACTGTTCGTTGTGTTCGTTGTTGTACATAGTTATATCGTACTCTTTTACCCTGCTTTCATCAAAACGGTAATAAGCTAAATAACGGCTGTCAGGGCTCCAGCTGTAAGCCTTGCTGAAACCGAATTCTTCTTCATAGACCCAGTCGCAGTTACCGTTAATAATGTTGTTCCATTTACCATCTGTGGTAATGGCAGTAGTTGCTGCGCTGGCTATATTATACACATAAAGATTGTTACCGGTAACATAGGATATTTTGCTGCCGTCCGGCGAAAACGTGGCATGTAATACTTTACCGTTTGCAATTCGCATAGTGGTTTTGCTTTCAGGGCTGTACAGGTAAACATTGCTTTTGGTGGAGCGGCGATAAATATGTTCTGTATTGGTAAAAAACAACATGTGCTTTTTATCGCCACTTATTTCAAAATTTTCTGTGTTTAATGGTTGCCCTTTTTCGTCTTTAATTAGTGCAGAATCTGGAATGCTGTCAGCAGTATTGTTACTAAAACCGCCCACTTTTTCTTCACGAAAAATATTTTTACTGAAAATGTCTTCCAGTGTGATCTGTTTTTTTTGTGCGGCAGCTAAAAACGGTAAAAAGGCAAATACAAAAAATAGTTTACGCATGTGAACATCATTTAGGCGATAAATATAATTGATTGAGTTTTAATGATTACTTTTTTGCATATCCGCGCTAATTTTTGCCGTAAAAAATTTTGAGCCAGACAATAGAATATTAATTGAACTTTAGTTGCGTCGCACTCTTGTACTGTTGTCTCTTTGATCTGCATTCAAAAAAAAATCCTTTTGGGTTCTTTTTTATTCTAATTTTCAATTCTTAAATCAATTACTTGCCAAATTAAAAAAACGGTTATTATGTTTTCAAAATCTACTGTACTTATTTTAATTGTCATTTCTTTAAGCAGCTTTGATCATTCAGCCAAAGCCCAATCATCCCGTTTTAGTATAAACAGGTACAGTAATGGCAAAGGCGATACCTTAAATTATCGCTTGCTTTACCCTGATTCAGATACCATGCGAAAGTACCCGTTGGTTATTTTTTTGCACGGCTCCGGCGAAAGGGGAAATGATAACGAAGCTCAGTTAAAATGGGGTGTTATGAACTTTGCAACAGACCAGATGATGGTGGCTCATGCTGCATTTGTTATCGCACCGCAATGCCCTGAAAAGCTTAGCTGGTCTAATTTTAAGCAGGGGAGTAATTTTAGCGAAATGACGCTGCAGCCAACCCCTTCAAAACCAATGGAGCTGTTAATAGGCCTTATCAATGACATGATAAAAAATTCGCCCATAGATACCAACCGCATTTATATCACCGGTCTTTCTATGGGAGGCTTTGGCACTTATGATGCAATTGAACGGTACCCCGGTTTATTTGCAGCAGCCATGCCTGTTTGCGGTGGCGGTGATATTTCAAGGGCTGCATCTATAGCACATATTCCTATCTGGAATTTTCATGGCTCAGAAGATCCGGCGGTAAACCCAAAATTTTCTTCGGGCATGTTAGATGCGTTAATAAAAGCAGGTGCTCATCCCGGCTTTACATTCTATCCGGAAACAGGACATTTTTCTTGGCTTGCTGCCTATAGTGATCCGCAGGTTTTGGAATGGCTTTTCCGGCAGCATAAATAAATTTGCTAACAGGTATTTGTATTAAAGTTCCCTAACGATTTGCAGTACAAGAGTGCGACGCAAGTAAAGCTGAGTTGGATTAATTGGCTGGGCTCAAAACTATATTTTTTGCAGCGGCAGTATCTTTTAAAATAAGCTATTTATTTAAATGATTTTTTCAACAAATTATATTGCGGATGACGGATATTTAATGCGAAGTGCATCATCTTATCACCAAAAAAGCCTGTTTTACGGCAGATAAAAAATGAAAAGTATAAATACCTTCAAAGTAAATTTTAAGGGAGGGATTATTTATCCCCATGAACTTTATAATATTTTGATTGCAACGGCCAAGTTTGGATTGAGATATGTGAGATTTGGTTTACGTCAGCAACTGCTGTTTGATGTAGAAATTGAAGACGTTGACACCATGTCTGCTGAGCTTGAAACGCTTGGTGTAAGCTTCGAAATAAATAATGAGGCTTTTCCCAACGTAATGAGCTCGTACCCAGCTGAAGAAACGTTTATTTCAAATAGCTGGCTTAGTGCGGAAATTTATGAACAGATTTTTGAATCGATAAATTATACACCCCGTTTAAAAATAAACATAAGCAATGCCAACCAGAGTTTTACTCCATTGCTTACCGGCAATATTAATTGGGTGGCTGCGCCCTACGAACTTAATTTCTGGCATTTGTTTATTCGCTTTCCAAAAACAAACATTGTGTATGAGTGGAAAGACCTTGTGGCAACCAAAGACCTGGCGTCTATGTCTTTATCGATTGAGACAGCGATTCTTAAAAATACCCGGGATTTCTACGATAATAATGAAGCCAGCGGCGACGATTTATACGAAAAAATAAATAGAGATAAATTTACCATCAAAGCTTCAACATCTCCGCTGGAACTGCCCGCCTTTAGTCTTCCCTATTACGAAGGAATGAACCGCTATAACGATAAATACTGGCTGGGTATTTACAGGCGCGATGAATTGTTTAGAATAAAATTTTTAAAAGAAGTTTGCCTGCTTTGTGTTGCAACCGGAATTGGGCAACTGTGCTCAACCCCCTGGAAAACAATTATTGTAAAAGGCATTGAGCGTAAAAACAAAAACGACTGGTACCAACTACTCGATAAGTACCAGATAAATGTGCGGCATGCGGTAAATGAACTCAACTTTCAGGTAGAAGACAACAGCCTTACAGCATTAAGACTAAAAGAGCATCTTGTAAAATATCTAAACAATGATGATACAAGAACATATGGTGTTTGTATAGGTATAAAAACACGCCGTAAAAGTGAAGTTTTCAGCAGCATTCTCGTTAGACGCAAACCACTGTTCAGTATTGGCAAAGCTGGTTTTTTTTATACCTACGATATTTTGTGCGCCAAAGATTATAACCCCAATGAGCGTACCGATTTTGTTTACAGTAAAGACAATCCAAAATTTGTTTTGGCCGAGCAGTTACGCCGCGCCATACTTTCTTTTTACCAGTACCACGGCGAAAAAAATGCTGAAGAAAGCGGTACTGCAGAGCAGCTCAATGCAGCAAACAAAGCATAGAAAATTTTCATGGGCCTGGCATTTGTTTTACATGGCATCTGCAGTTGCGTCGCACTCTTGTACTACTGAATATTACATCATCAATTAGAGCCATTTCGCACCAATGCTTTAAGACAGTTTTCCTGTACAAAAATTTTAAAATAAAAAATCAGGCGACCTGTTTAATTCCGGCAATAGACCAAATTATTATAATACTTATACTTTAGGCTCTTCTTCATTTGAAGGCTCGTCGGGTGTTATTGTTCCCTCATCAGATTGCGTGGCAGTTGTTGTTTCAGCAACGGTTTCCTCCGTAGCTTCGGTGGTATTTTCTACCACAGCAGTTTCAACGACTTTGGTAATTTTTGATGCATCGCCTGCATTATTTAACTCGGGGTTTTTAGGAACAGTCAGTGGATTTATTATTTCTCCGTCTTTCTTCGACCAGGCTGCTTTCCAGCTTTCGTTTTCCTTCGAAAGCAGGGATTCAATATTCACTACAAAATTTTGAAACGCCGGCTCTTTATCATAAGGCGGCGCGCCTACTTCAAACAAAAATTTTTGAGCTTTTAGTGCTTCCAGTGTTGTGCGGTAGGTAAGCCAGTTTTCCTGGTACTTATTAAGTTGTCTGAGGCTGGTAAGTATTACAATAAAAACCCCGATAAGCCCAAGCGTAATGCCAAGCATGCTTCTGGTATCTTTATTGTCCGACTGAAAACCAGCTAAAAGCGGGATAAATGCAGCAGCAACTATCTCCATTACTTTAATTCTTTTGTACCGGGTTTGGTTCCATTTGCTTTTGCCTTCCATCCAGTTGATCTGGTCTTCTACGCGGGATGTTATGTACGTTGCACTGTCCATAGTATGAGATTTTTTTGATTATAAATGTATCACTTTTTTAAATTGAAATTAAATGCTTTTTAAGTTGCATCAGGATAACGGACGGATGTGGCATTGCTCACGTTTATTCTATTGTACAAGTTGAGAAATACAAGGGACGACGATAGCTGCAATCCAGCTTGTTCCAAGAAAATATATTTCCGTTTGTGAAGACAACTATTTATTTCAGCGAAACAAGAATATCGTTGGAAACTTTTGTTGTTGCAAAGTCAAATGCAGGTGTTCCTTTTGTATAGCTCCTGATTGTTTACAGACTGTGCTGCTGAGGCATTCTGCCAAGCTGCCGAATTAATAACAGCAGATACCAACGCAGGCGAATATTTTTAACCTTCGCCTCTTTCTGTTAAAGAAGATCCAATTAAATAGGACCTAAATTATTAAAAGTGGCCACACTATTTGGGTAATTGCAGGCCTCTTTTCTTTGCCTTTTTTTCGCCATGCTAAAGAATAGCATTAAGCTTTACTTACTCGCACTCTTGCACTGACGGCATTCTATGCAATATGTTTTATTTACTAAATGTAAATAATGCTAATTTTAAAATTTTGCCGCAATGTTTCGCTGAATTATTGTGTTCAATACAATGAAGGAATTGTGAAAGCGAAATGGGTAAAAACTGTTTGTAAACGTTCGTGATATTTAAGATTTTTTTTGTTTTTTCTTAAAAAGAATACTTACTTTTAAACAAGCATATTAATCCCGACGAACCGCCGGAATTTCTTCACATTTTAAATTTTTAATCCCATGGTTCAAACAGACATCTCACAACTTTCAAGGGAATGTAATCAATGGAGAGAGACCTTACGTTCCTTCCGCGAAGAGTTTAACCAGCACAAGGCCGAATTAACTGAGGCCGCTCAAAAGACCCTCTCAAAAGATCAACTTACTGATCTGGAACATTTTCAAAACCAACTCCACATTCAGCTGATCAACATCCACGATCTTAAGCAGTCTGTAAAAACACATGAAAAAAGAGTAAGTTTTGAGGTCTCGGTAAACGGAGGTCAAACCACTGAAGAAACGCTGACAGATCACGAAAACCTCGATGATGAATTTCGGGCTTTAAAACAAACATTAACTGACCTGCAAAGTGGGTTTAGAATATTTGTAGCCAGTTTGTAATTACTAGCTTAACACAATATTTTCTATTATGAACTGCGCTTTGAAGCGCATAGGTAAACTGTTTTTATCTCCACCGGAATGCGGGCATTTAAAGTAAGCTGTTTTGTAAAATAATAACGGTTGGTCTTTCTGACCAAGCAAGGTTATCTTTTTCCACCATCCCTTTTACTGTTCTTTAAGAATTAAGAAGTACGGAAAAGGTAGTTGCATGTTGTTTTGAAGTACCAGTGTGCGACGCAACAAAAGCTAAATAGCAGCTTTGAAGACGGGCCCAAAAAATTCCGATGGCAATATTTTAATAATTTCTAAAACTATTTGCCATGGCTGAATTTGATACCTCACACGTAAAAAGCATTGTCTTGCTAGGCCACGCTGGCAGCGGTAAGACAACATTGGCGGAGTGCATGCTTTATGAAGCGGGCCTTACTACCCGCCGCGGCACAATTGCAGAAAAAAACACAGTTGGAGATTACCACGAACTTGAACAGGAACGTGGTAATTCTATTTTTAGCAAGCTCCTGCACACGAAATGGAGGGGCTATAAAATTAATATTCTGGATACACCGGGTTATGATGACTTTACCGGAGAAGTAATCTCAGCGCTGCGTGTAGCGGATACTGGAGTAATGATGGTAAACGCTGTAATGGGCGTGGAAGTAGGCACAGATATTCTTTGGGAATATACGGAGCAATTTAAAACGCCCATGATATTTGCCATAAACAAACTGGACGACGACCGCGCAGATTTTGATACAACAGTTCAGGAAATAAAGGGGCACTTTGGTAATAAAGTATTGGTTGTGCAGTATCCAAAACAGCAGGGTACAGGCTTTCATGAGATCATTGATGTGCTGCGTATGACGATGTATAAGTTTAAAGATAGTGGCGGCAAGCCTGAGAAATTAGCGATACCAGATGAAGAAAAGGCACGCGCTGGAGAACTGCACAAAGAACTAATAGAATCTATTGCCAGCAGCGATGAAACGCTGATGGAACAATACTTTGATAAGGGGGAACTTTCAGAAGATGAAATGAAAGCGGGGCTAAAGAAGGCAATGATTAACCACGATCTATTTCCTCTATTTTGTTTAAGCGCAGAACGTAATATGGGTAGCGGAAGACTAATGGGTTTTATTGATAACGTTTGTCCAAGTGCCAATGAAATGGCTCCTCAAAAAACCAGGGGCGGTGCCACTTTAACCAGTGACTCAAATGGTCCCGCCTGCATCTTTGTTTATAAAACAGTTAGTGAGCCGCATGTGGGAGACCTGTCTTTTTTTAAAGTATATAGCGGTACAATAAAAAGTGGAATGGAGCTGGAGAATGAAACAACCGGGGTTAGCGAAAAAATAAACCAGTTGTTTATGGTGGAAGGGAATAAACGGGTAAATGTAAACGAACTTGTGGCCGGCGATATTGGTGCCACTTTAAAATTGAAAAATACGCATGTTAACAATACACTGCATATTAAGGGTAAGAATTATGAGCTGAATCCCATAGAATTTCCTGCTAGTAATATGACGGTTGCTATTGAAACACTTAAGAAAGGTGAAGAAGAAAAGTTATCCATGGCACTGCACCAGTTAAGAGAAGAAGACCCTACACTACTGGTAGAAATTTCGAGCGAATTAAAGCAGATACTCATCCATTGCCAGGGCGATATGCACCTTGCTGTTGCCAAATGGAAAATTGAAAACAATCATAAATTAGAAGTTAAATTTACCAAGCCTCGCATACCTTACAGAGAAACCATCCGCAAGATGGCAGAAAGCAGCTATCGGCATAAAAAGCAAAGCGGTGGTGCTGGCCAGTTTGGTGAAGTATATATGCGCATCGAGCCCTGGCACGAAGGCATGCCCGAACCACCGGGATTAAACGTACGTGGCCGCGATACTTACCCGCTGGACTGGGGCGGTAATCTTGTATTTTATAACTGTATTGTTGGTGGCGCAATTGATATCCGTTTTTTGCCGTCCATCTTAAAAGGTGTGATGGAAAAAATGCACAACGGGCCACTAACCGGCAGCTATGTACGCGATGTGCGTGTATGTGTATATGATGGAAAAATGCACGCGGTTGACAGTAATGATATATCGTTCAAAATTGCCGGGCTCCAGGCTTTTCGCCAAGCATTTCAGGATGCAGACCCACAATTACTCGAGCCCATTTACCGGGTAGAAGTTCTTTGTCCCGATGACCTTACCGGCGCCGTAATGGGCGATTTGCAAAGCCGCCGTGCTATTGTAGAAGGAATAGATGCAGAAGGACAGTTTCAAAAGATTATAGCAAAAGTTCCGCTCGCAGAAATGGATGGCTATTCCTCTTCGCTGCGGTCAATTACCCAGGGCAGGGCCAAGTTTAAAAGCAGGTATTCAGAATATGCACCAGTTAGCTACGATCTGCAGAAAAAACTTACAGAAGATTACAGCAAAGTGGCAAAAGAAGAATTGATTTAAGCGCAATTGCAATCCCAGTCATAATAATAAGAATAAGAAAGTCTAAAACTTTTTGTTCTTTTTTTGGCCAGGCTTAAGGAAAACTATTAAGCTTTACTTGCGTCGCACACTTGTACGTTCTGATATCTTTTCAGCCTTGCGCATAAAGTAAACACGTCTATTTTCGTTTTTGTCTTAAGGGGAATTTAAGGCTTCCGCGTCCGATACGGATATTAAAAAACTCTAATTATCACGCCTGTGAATTCTTCTGCAGCTATTTTTGTGTTGATAATATCCAATATCCCTTTAATTACTTTCCAATATCCAACGAGCCATCAAATGCTTGAAAGTCCTTTAATCAGGGGCTTTTTTGCTTTTCTAATAGTCCAGCAAATTTTTGGCCTTTTTACTTGCTTAAAAATTTCGCCATTCCAGTGTTAAAAAATAATATGGCTCTTCATTGGCTATGGTGGTTGAACTATACTAAAGATTTGTGCCGCATGCCGAATAAAAATAAATAGTACAAGAGTGCGATGCAACAGTTGATGCCCAAAATTTCTAAAGCCGGGTACAAAAAAATCCATCGAAAAATATTAACGATGGATTTGAAAAAATGTAATTGCGTATTACTGTTTCTGCACTGTTACCGAATTGCTTGCGATATTGCCTTTATACTTTATAAAATACAAGCCGGAAGGAGCTGCACCTGCGTGCGAAAACAAAATGTTATACTGTTTATTTTTAGTAATGGCTAATTCTTTGGTTTCCCAAATTTTACCACGCACATCAACAAGTTGTACCAATACCAGCCCGGTTTCCTGTGCTTTAAAAGATGCGGTGAGGTTTGTTTTAAAAGGAACCGGGGATGCATGTAACCAGTTCTCGGCAATTACCCCCTTTTTGGTTAATGTTATGCTTTTAGCAATGTTATCATCTTTATATTGCACGGTGTAGTTGCCTGCAGGCAATTCTTGTAGCCCACTGAATGTAAGTGTGTATACTTCTTCGGCTTCTGTATTTAATTTTTTTGAGGCTACCGTTTTTCCGTTGCTGTTTATTAAGTTCAATTGACCTACGCCATCCTGCTGACCGATTAGTGTTATATCTATATTGTCGGTAATGCCCGCCTCCTTTGTTATAAGCCATTCTTGTCCGAATAATTGTCTGTTTTGAGTGGCTTTCAATATCTGGTAAGCCTTTCTCATGTTAGGTAGGCCATATCCAAAACGATTGTCAGGAGCATTGTATTTACTCGAACTTTGATAAACAGCATTTAAAATCGTCATGTTATTAAACCTTGGGAATGCCTGCCATAAACAGGCAATTAAACCGTTGATGTTTGGATTGGAAAAGGAAGTGCCACTGCCGCTTGTTAAACCATAGGATGCATACAATGTGGTGCCGGAACCCACAGAGGCAATATTAGGTTTTACCTTGCCAGGATAGCCATAGCTGCTAAAACTTGCAATTTGACCGGATGTATTGGTGGCAGCTACAGAGCAAACACTGTCTGAATCGGCAGGAAAAATAATGTACTTCCAGCTTCCGTCGCCTTCGTTGCCGGCGCTGTTGGTTACAATCATTCCTTTTTTTGCTGCATAGGTTGCACCCTTTGAAACGGTGGTTGTATTTTGATAAATATCTGCATAGGTATGGTTGAACTGAGGATCATCAAAAGTAAAGTAGCCAAGCGAAGAGGAGATGAGATCTGCACCTGCACTGTCTGCAAACTCTGCCGCAGCTACCCAGTTATGTTCTTCAATTGGGTACTCACTATTTACATTTTCACCCCTTAACAGCCAAAAACTGGCGTTTGGTGCGGTTCCTACCATAACGCCAGGAATATTCGATGCTATGGTGCTCAAGCAAAGTTCGCCATGGTCAGCATCTTCATTCACACTGTTATCAAAATCTACAAAATCTTTTTCACCAAGAAAATGATTGTGGGCACGAACGCTGTCAAATGCTATCGTTGTTCTATACTTATAAAATCCGCCATCAATAATTGCAATTGTCATACCATCGCCGGTAAAACCTTTTTTGTGCAAAAATTCACCTTTATGTATATGTATTTGGCTATATGAACTGCCATAATTATAAACTGTTTCTGCATTGTCTGTTTTCAGAACAGTAGTGTTCGCTATAGGGGTTACAATTTCTTTAAAACGGTCAGCTCGCGGCAGTTTACCATTATTTACAAGCTGACCAATAGGGTTTGCACTTTTTACAAAGGGCAAGGCCTTTATTGCATTTATTGTGGCGGTGCTGGTACAGTAAATTAATATCTGGTTTAACCATTTTGACTGGCTTAAATAGTTTACGGCTCCCTGATTTGCCACCTGCTGAATATAGGTTGGATTTACCGGAAGATCGGCACTGTCAATAGCAATGCTGTAGCGGGTTCTGCGGTTTATTGATTTTTGAGATAAATACTGTTGCGGGTTATTAAAACTATAAGGTGTATTTGCCTTATCTTTAAACTGCACAATATATTTTGGGTACTGAGCAAATACAGCGGCAGCAACCGTACTTAGAATGCAAATAAGAAAAAATTTCGTACAAGTGATTGAGCTTTTCATAAACGGTTTGTATTTAGACACTAAGCTACAGGTTTTGTTTTTAGAGACAAATTAAATTCAATATTTTGCCGTTTAAGCCCCCAGCAAAATTGAATTATAATAAAAGCGTTTTAGCCTATTTATTTTTATACCAGCCAATTGTTTCATGGCGTCTCCGTTGCGTCGCAATCCTTTCATCTTAGGTATCTCTGTGGTACTTTAGTGTTTACTTTTTTCTGAGTTCATGATTTTCCATTAGCCGCCTGGTAGAAGCTGTTATCTGCAACTTTTGGCTCTGTTTAAAAGCTACCCTGTTTATAGTAAAGCCACAGCTGCGTTAAAGCCGAAAGTACAAGAGAGTGACACAACAGGCGATTCCATGAAAAACAAATGCCAGTTAACAAAAAGATTATTCAAACATAAAATTGATAAAGGTTTAGAGCAATGGTTAATGTTTTGCATTCGGGATTGTAATTGACCCCCAGCTTTTTGGAACCGCATTTATATTTTTAAACAAGCCACTGATAAGATTTTAATACCGTAAACAAAGTGGTTCTGATGGAAAATGAAGAAAATAATACACGGTGGTCTAAAAGTAATTTCGATAAGGAAGAGTGCTAGTAACTAAGCCTATCAATACGAATTAGCACTATTTTGGCAACTACCATAATTAAGGAAAGTTATTGCTTAACAAAACTTGCATAACAAAGCAGTATCAACTTTATTCTCAGCAGCAACAAGCAAAGAGCATTGCCGTAAACAAGCAACAACCGCGGAAACTGTTTTTCCCACGGCTGACTTTACAAAACATGCTTAAAAAATTAATATTGGCCGAAATAAAATTCAGGGCATAACTAATTCATTTTACGTTTTAGGCTGGTTACTTGTTCCTGCAGGTTATTTACTAACCCAGCCAGTTGGTTTACATCCCATCGCTGCTGTAGGTTAGCTTTAGTAATAACCATTTGAGCCTTCCATAATTCCACCACTTCATCAGTATTTACATTGTATGGGGAGTACTGCGGATTGTCGCTTACCAATGTTATCTTGTTTTTCAAACGATTGTTTTTCATTACTCTTTTATAAACAATACCCTCGCTTTTTGAAATAACAATATAGGTATTATTGGCTTTTACATCTTCAACGTCTTCAACTTTTTCACCTACAATAACACTTCCACTAGGTGTAGGTAACATACTGTCACCAACAATTTCGAATGCCCGGTAATTGCCTGGAGCAAGCATTGGCAATGTAAAAGTATTTAGCTCGTCTAAAAATTCAGGATCAGCATAACCAGCCAGGTATCCAGCGGCAGCTTTTACTGGTACAAACTGTATTATCTGTGTTTCTGCAGCCATTTTCATTTGGCGGCGTTTTTCCATATAGTTGCCTCCGCTTTTTACTGCGGAAATGTCTTTTAGTAAAAGCTCGTCGAGACTTAATTTAAAAATACTGCACAATGCCTCCAAAACATCCAACCTAGGTTCTGCTCTCTCTTCCTCATAAGCACCAATAAGCGAACGTTTTATTTTTAATTTGTTTGCAAATTCTTCCTGGGTCCAGCCCCTTAGTTTGCGTAAATAGCGAAGATTTTTTCCAGCGTAACTCATAACTAATTCATTTAGCGCAATATACTAATATATTTAGTTTTAAAAAAATATATTAATTTTTATATTCAAATCCAGCAATTTTTTTTAAATATTTTCACTGTTGAAAACGATCATTTCTATTTTTTTATTGGAAAGCTCAACAGTGTGCAGCACTGATAATTTTTTTACTGTGCACTGAGTTTTATTAGAAATTCCTAATTGCAAAACATAAACTTTCTAAAACCTTAACTGTTCTTTACAAGTAATTACTATATTGCCTGAATAGTTTTGTAACATGAAGTATAAGCTACTGTTCATTATCTTTATTTTAATTTTTGCCAGCGCTAATGCCCAAACAATTACGGGAATTTGGCAAGGGTATTTTAATTCTGGTTATGGCCAGTTTAAACAGCAGTTTAAATTTGAAGTTCAAATAAATCAGCTTTCTAACGACGCATTGCAAAAAGGAATCGAGGGCGTTACATATTCTTATCGTTCAACCGTATTCTATGGCAAGGCATCAATGGTTGGTATCTTCGATTCGAAAAATAAAAGCCTGACCATTAGAGAAACAAAATTGGTAGAGCTCAAAATTTCGGAGCGTACGGAACCATGCCTTATGACTTGCTACTTAGATTACCGTAAGGATGGAAAGACTGAAATATTTGAAGGTAGTTTTACCAGCGTGAATGCGAATAGTAAGGCTGATTGCGGGGCGGGCTATGTTTATCTTGAGAAAGTAGAAGAAACAGACTTTACGAAGGAAGATTTTTTGGTTAATAAACCCAAAAAAACAGCTCCACCGCCAGCGAAAGCGAAACCGCCAGTTGTAAATCCTGCTACCAGGGATAACCCTGTTGTCGTTCAACCCAAAAAAACCCCACCACCATCTGTAACAAAAAAGCAAACTGCACCGGTAGTTTCTCCCAAGGATAATAAAGCGGCTGTTTCCAAAGCAATTCCGGAGAAGAAAAATCCTGCGGTTACTTCCAAAGACACAATTGTTAAGTCAAAGCCTGCTATTGTTGTTAAGCCGGTAGACTCGACTATTGAGCGTGATATAACAAAGAAAATCATTCCTGTTCCCGATGTGATTAAAGAAAGAGCAAATCCGTTGATAAAAACCATAGTTACTAACTCGCCGGATATTGTTATACAATTATATGATAATGGAGAGGTAGATGGCGATACAATAACCGTCTACGATAATAATGAAGTAATTGCTTACCGGAAAGGGCTTACAGCAAAAGCGATAACACTCAATATAAAAGCGGATATATTTAATTCACATCACGAATTTGTTATGGTAGCTAATAATCTTGGCAGTATTGCACCAAATACTGCATTGATGGTAATTACAACAGGGGGCAAACGCTACGAATTGTTCATATCTTCCGACGATAAGAAAAATGCCAAGGTTGTAATTGACTATAAAATACCAGGAAAGGATTCAAAATAAATTTCTCTTTTGATTTGCATTAACATACTTTTATTGCTAACGATTTAAAAATTAATAAAACAATACATTATGGGATTTTTTCAAAAGATTTTTAGCGGCGGTGGTCAGCAAAGTGGCGGTAAATTAGGCGAATTACTTGGCACGTTAACTACCGATCTTAACCTCGATGCTAACCAGGCAGAAAAATTTAAAGCAGCTTTTATTGGCTTTAAACAAAAAAGAAAAGAAATAAAAGCTGCCGGCGGCGACAGAGCACAGATACAGGCAGCCAGACAGCAGGTTAACTCATCTTTAATGAGCGTTTTAAACGACCAGCAAAAACAAATTTTTATGGCCAATGCATCTAAGTATGACGGCATTCTGCAGCAAAACCAGGATTGATAAAATAATAACTTTGCAAATAACTAAAAGCCAGTTCTTAAAAATGATAGGAACCGGTTTTTTTTATTAATGTAAACTGCAAATCGTTAATCAAAGAATGATAATGCCATTAAAGGTTTTTTGGGAACCAGGCATTAGAAATACTATTTGGCTTTTGTTGCGTCGCACTCTTGTACTTTCAATTTTGAATTGAGCAATTGGCGAAAAGGTTTCAAAAATCAGAACCTATTTCATTTTCGAAAGCTGATTGCTAATTGCTGAAACATATTCTTACGTACAAGAGTGCGACGCAACCGGGATTGGTAACAGCGACGCAGTTGGGCTCATAAAAATTTTCCTGCTATTTTACAACGCAGACTAAACAGTAAGTGGCTTCTCTAAATTTTAAAACCGAAAGTAAGCAACACATTTCCCCGATTATTTTTCCATGAGGCAAAGGTGTTTGCTTTATCGTTTAAGCGATAGGGAAAGTTTACATCTTTATTTACAACCTGGGCGTAAGTAAGATCTACAAAAAAACCGTGGTTGCGGTAACCAATACCGCCAGAAGCCATGAATTTACTGGCTTTCAGCGTTTTATCGCTATATGGACTTCCATAATAAGCAGCACCCAGACGGAAGGAAACGGGATCGAATTTCACCTCGCCACCAACCCTGAAATTTAAGTTGGCTTTGTAGTAATCTTTTATAATATCGTTAAGCGAAGTATAATAGCCTTTGCCCGTAACATCATTGGTGTTAGGGCTGGAAAATCTTGCGCCGCGGTAATTTACATATTCAATATCAGCAGTTATAAATCCGTGTTGCTTACGCGTGTCGGCGATTTCCTTAAATAAAAAACTACCACTTGCAATGGCACGCCAGGGGGTTATTAGACCATAGTTGGTTTCGCCGGGATTACCGCTGTTTAAGTTATCGCTGCTTTCGCTTACTGTGCCGGCATAAGCTTCTGTGTTGGTTGTCATATCCGCCCTTATTCTGTCTTTAAAACCAATATAAGAAGGTGTATGTATGGCAAATCCAATACGGAAATTTTCCTGCGGTTTAAATATGAGGCCAAATTTTGCATTAATGCCAATACCGTTTGATGTAAAGTGCTCATTAAACTGGGAAAATGCGAAGTTATTTTCTGGATTATCTGTTGCGTCAGTTTCCTTGTAGGAGAGGTTACGGGTATAACTAACTATGGGAAAATTGATGCTGCCACCAACATAAAGTTTATCCTGCTGATTGCCGGCAAATGCAAGTGATACTTCATTGTAGCCGCCCTGGGTAGTTTCATCTTTTTCCTGTATAATACCTGTAGGTGTTGATACCAAACTTTTATAACCAATAAATTGATTATTTACGTTCAAAGAATCGATAAGAAAAGTTCTAAATGCAAGGGAAGAACCAAAAATATAATTCTGTTCTGCGGCTTGTACGCTGGCGCCGTCTCTGGTAAGTTCTTCCAGGTATTGTTCTGAGTAGGAACTGTAATTATTTAGACCCTTGTAGTAAGTATGGTTGTTATAACTCGCCAGTTGATTTACCGAGAATGAAAAAGCTGAGCTGGTCCAGCTACTTCTGTTCGGCGGCGACCCAATAATAAAACCGGTGGCGCCATAGCCGAAACTATTCTTCTTCATTTTTTCGTTGCCGCCGAGATAATCAAAGGTGTTATTATTAAACGAATAACCAGGCGTTAATACAATCTCCTTTGTTTTAAATAATCCAATACCGGCCGGGTTTATATTGTTTGCAGTAATATCTCCACCTAGTGAACCCATTGCGCCGCCTATGGCTACGTTTCTTGCAGTTCCCCCTGGAAGAAACCAAGCGCTGCGTAAAGCATCATCCGGTAGCTGTGCTTTTGCAAAAGGTGCTACCAGTGTTGTAAAAAAAATGAGGTTACATAATTTCTTCATGCGGATCGGTTTAGCTAAAATAATAACATGCACAACAAAAAATACTGCTGATAATGAAGTGGTATAAAAAAATATGATAAGTTATCCCTTACCCCGCGGGGCTCTGCTGGTGCCTGAGCTTGAACCGGTACTATTAAAACCGCCGCTCCTGCCGCCTGCACTATTACTTGGCGATGTGCTGGTATTGAAGGTTCGGGTAGAATTATTATTTATGTTATAATTGTTGTTGCCGGCATTGTTGAAAGTCTGTTTCAACAAGCTGCCAAAACTGTTGCGATTTGTGTTAGTATAATAATTCTTGTTTCTGTAGGATGTTAAATTTGTTTTACTGGTGTTGCCATAATAGACCTGCGGATTTTTATAGTAAACAATAGTGGAATAAGGGCTGTACCAGGGGCCCCAGGGTGAATAATAAGCATAACCAAAAGTGTTGCCGAATATTAAAGGATTAAAAGGATTTAATAAAACTGACCGCGAAGGAGAGCAACTGTAGCCAAAATCGTAGCGGCTATCGTTCCAGTAACCATAATCGTCAATTCCGTTCCACTGATAACGGTTACGCACTTTCATTCTTAAATAATTGTCATCGGCATTGGCAGTGCTGTAGTCATCATAACTTTCCTTTGCATTTGCACCTGCTGGCGGCGCTGGCGAATAGTATACGTCATCAGGCGTACTGGTTGCCTTATAGGCTGTTGAACAACCTGCTAAAAAAAGCACCATAATTGCAGAAGACATCAATATATTTTTCATAACCCGGAGTTTAATAATTATTTGGTGAAGTTATCACTTTTAAGCCGCTTTAATACATGCATCTTTGTTGCAATAAAATTAAGCAGCAAATTCAAGTTGGACACACTCTTTACTGTTAAGGTTAAACTAAAACTAACGAGCGTTAAAGCACCTTTTTTAAAATATAATTTTTGGGCCCGGCAGAGATAACATTATTAAGCTTTACCTACAGCTTGCCCCGCCAAGTTGGTGGTAGCAGTCTTGTACCGCAGAAATTCAATTTAACATTGTGAAAAGTTGCTATTTTATTGTTTTGGTTTCTATGTTACACTTTCTGTAAAACCCGCCCTGCTCGCTTCAATCGAACAATTAAATAAATAACTTTTTTGCATGCATTAAAAGCTAAATAATGTTCCAGAAGTACAAGTGAGTCACACATGGAACAACGCCATAATTTCCATCAACCGGCCTTAAAAAATGGCTGGCATATTTAATTCCTATAAACAATATAGAATTATAGGTAATTCTTTTTTTGCAGCGGTCGTTTTACAAAAAACTTAAGCTATATTCGCCGCAAAATTTATAAAACCTAAATAATAAAGCATGGAAGTTGTTAAGAACATCGTGTGGCACAACACCACCATTACCAAGGCAGACCGCCATCGTATGAACGGACATAAAAGTGCAATTTTATGGTATACCGGACTTTCCGGTGCCGGAAAATCTACGTTGGGTAACAAAGTTGAAGAAAAATTATTCGAACGTGGCATACACACTTATGTGCTTGATGGCGATAACGTGCGCATGGGGTTAAATAAAGGCCTCACTTTTTCAGCCGATGACCGTAAAGAAAACATACGCCGTATTGGCGAAGTTTCTAAATTGTTTGTTGATGGAGGTACTTTCGTAGGTACTGCATTCATTTCGCCATACCGTACAGACCGTGATATGGTGCGTGCTATTGTACAGCCCGGCGAATTTATTGAAATATATGTTGCTGCTTCCCTCGAAGTTTGTGAACAACGCGATACCAAAGGCTTATACAAGAAAGCCCGGGCTGGAGAAATTAAAAATTTCACAGGTATTGACGATCCCTATGAAGCTCCCGAAAATGCAGAACTGACGATAGATACTGGTTCAAAATCACTTGATGAGTGTGCCGCTGAAGTCATGAACTATTTAGAGCAGAACGGCTATATTGATAAAGTAACTGAATAACATAAATTATAAAAAAACTAAAACAAATTAATAATATGAATCAACCACATGGTGGAGTGCTGGTAAACAGAATTGCAACCGGCACCCGTAAAACAGAATTAGAAGCAAAAGCAAAAACAATTTTCAACCTTACAATAGAAGATCGCTACGGTGCTGATATTGAAATGATCGCCGTTGGCGCATTCAGCCCAATCACCGGTTTTATGGGTAAAGCTGATTGTGAGTCTGCTATCGAAAACATGACATTAACCAATGGCCTCGCTTGGGGAATTCCTATTCCTTTGCCAGCAGGTGATCAATATGATAATCTTTCTGAAGGCCAGGAAATTGCCCTGCTTAACAAAGAAGGCCACGTTCTTGCAATTATGACAGTTGAAGAAAAATTTGAACTGGATCTTGAAAATTTTGCTGCTAAATGTTTTGGTACAACAGAAGATAAACATCCCGGAGTTGCTGCAATTAAACGTGGTGGAAACAAATACATCGCCGGTCCTTTGGAAATGGTGAACCGCCCGGTTCGTCACGATGATATCGATGGCAAATATTTTATTGATCCAGCAGATACCCGTGCAGAATTTGAACGCCGCAACTGGAAAACCATTGTTGCTTTTCAAACACGTAACCCTATACACCGTGCTCACGAATATTTAATTAAATGTGCACAGGAAACTGTTGATGGTGCTTTGATTCATCCGATCGTTGGAGAAACAAAGAGCGATGATATTCCTGCAGATACCCGCATGCGTTGTTACGAAGCGTTGATCGCTGGTTATTTCAATCCTGCGAATACCATGTTAAGCGTATTGCCAACTGCAATGCGTTATGCTGGTCCGCGGGAAGCAATTAACCACACGTTGATCCGTAAAAATTATGGCTGCACACACATGATCATTGGCCGCGACCACGCAGGCGTTGGTACATACTATGGTACTTACGATGCACAGGTTATTATGGATAAAGTTGGCCCTGCAATGGGCATGCAGATATTGAAATTCGAAAACACTTTTTTCTGCAAAGAAACCAACGGTATGGCCAGCAGCAAAACTGCGCCGGTTAATGCTACACAGGTTTCTTTAAGCGGTACAAAAGTGCGTGAAATGCTGGGCAATGGCGAACGTCCGCCATCAGAATTTTCACGCCCGGAAGTAGCAGATATTTTAATCGAATGGGCTACCAAAAAATAGTAAGGTGAATTTTTGAAATAAGTGCAGGTCTTTATGGCCTGCATTTTTTGTTTTAAGGAATAAGGATTTTATTGAGCCAGGCAATTGAATAGGAATGAAGCTTTACTTGCGTCGCACTCTTGTACTTTTATTCTTTACCTAGCTTTTACCGATGCGTAGATTTAAGCGAAGAGTATCTAGTTCCCATCATTGCGAGGGTCTCCCGAAGCAATCACTTGACGTGCGTATAAATTGCTGCCAGTGTTTTGCCAGGTGATTGCTTCGTTCCTCGCAATGACCGGTTAGATGGAAGCGTATTGAAACCTTCCTCAAATCTATTTCCCTCTCTGGCTCACAGCCAATCCGGTTTAAAATTTATTCATGCTTAACTCCTTTTTCATCTGCTGAATTTCCTCAACATCCACCAATATATTTTCCAGTTTTTCCTGCATGGTACTTTGTATAAACTGCATACCAGATGAAACTGTTTCTCTTGCAGATGAATGTAATTCTCTTGCTCCTGTATATGCCGCCAAAGCCGAAATATTATTGCTTCTCACGCCACTGCCGGGCATAATAATAATGCGTTCATCTGCCTGCTCAATTAATTGCTTAATTAATTCCCTGCCATCAAAAGCATTGGGCACCTGGCCGCTCGTTAGTATGCGTTGGCAGCCGCAAAGCATAAGATCTTCCAAAGCCTGTAAAGGATTTAACGCTCTGTCAAATGCCCGGTGAAAAGTTATTTCAAGCGGGTAAGCTAGTTCAACTAATGCTGTTGTTCTTTTTTTGTCTATAGTGCCGTTTGCGTTTAGCAGACCAATTACTGCTCCCTCAAAGCCAAGCTGTTTGCAGAGAACGACGTCTTTTTTCATTACTTCAAACTCTTCATCGCTGTATAAAAAATCTCCTCCACGTGGGCGAATAATAGGGAATACAGGAATGTTTATTTTTTCTCTTACTGTTTTTAAAGTGCCGTAAGACTGAGTGGTGCCGCCATCAGCAGGGTTTTCGCATAGTTCCAAACGGCTTGCACCGGCCTTAGTAGCCATGATGGCGGACTGAATATTGAAGACTGCGATTTCTAAAATAATATTGTCATTCATGAATATGCTGTGCGGTTGAGTTGCTGATAAAAGTTATACAGTACAAGAGTGCGACGCAAGAAAAGCTTCATTCATATTCTAAAGTTTCGGTCAAAATGTTTTCTATTATTTACCAGCTACAAAATATGCTTGCCATCAATCAGTTGGTTGTGGTCATCTGCATAGCAAACTGCAAAGTTGAATCCTTTCTGAATGCAGTATCCGCCATATTCGCCGTTCTTATTGATCGCAATAAAACCCACTTGTATTTCCTTCGCTTTCTCGCCCTTTATTTTAATGATTCTTTCTACTGCTTTTTTACAGGCATTCTCCGGCGAAATTCCCTGGCGCATAAACTCCACCACCAAGTGAGAACCTGCAATCCTTATCACGTCTTCGCCCTGGCCAGTTGCAGTGGCGGCGCCCACTTCATTGTCAACATATAATCCCGCGCCAATAATGGGCGAATCACCCACACGTCCACGCATTTTAAAACCCATTCCGCTGGTGGTGCAACTGCCGCTGAGGTTGCCATTTGCATCCATGGCAACCATGCCAATGGTATCGTGGTTCCAGCTTCCATCAGGCAATTTGTTGGGCGCAAATGCACTTTGACCTTTGCTCCTTTCAACATTGGGTATTGGCTTATATTCAGACTTTTTCAACCATTCTTTATAGGCTTTTTCTGCATCATCAGATAGTTTCTGATCTTCCAAAGGAAACCCTTCTGCTACTGCAAATTGTTGTGCCCCTTCGCCAACCAATAATACGTGCGGTGTTTTTTCCATCACCTTACGTGCCACAGAAATGGGATGTTTAATTCTTTCCAATGCAGCAACGCTGCCGCAGTTAAAATGATCATCCATAATGCAGGCGTCGAGTGTTACAATGCCTTCCCTGTCAGGATTTGCGCCGAGACCTACGCAGCAGCTTTGCTCAGCTTCGGTAACTTTTACACCCTGTTCCACTGCATCCAAAGCGCGGCCGCCATTTCTCAAAACAGCCCATGCGCCCTTGTTGGCGTTAATGCCTGCATCCCATGTAGAAATAACAATTGGCTTTCGAATGGCTGATATTGAATTTTTAAACGACAAAAATGAAAATGATGTTAGTCCCAAAGAACCCATTTGCAAAAATTTTCTACGTTGTAACATGTGCTATGCAGTTTTAAAGTAAATATAAATTACTACGAGCAAGGTAACTATTGATGATGACATGAATGCAGCCATCGCCCCAAAATTTAGCCATACCAAGCCGGCAATGCTGCTGGCAAGTAATGCGGCAATGCTTTGAAACCCGCCGTAGGTGCCAATTGCAGCGGCAACGTTTTCTTTAGCAACAATTTTTGAGATCCATGCTTTTGAAATGCCTTCTGTTGCTGCGGCATAAACGCCATACAAGGCAAACAGTAAGATATACCAGTAAATGGTGCCACCTGCCGCCATTCCGCCATATACAAATGAAAATAAAAGAAGGCCGCCTATAAAAATTTTCTTTAAACCAATTTTATCTGCCCATACGCCAAGCGGGTAGGCAAGCAGTGCATAAACGGCGTTGTAAAAAATATATACGCCAATTAATGCAGTGTCTGTAACGCCTGTTTCTTTCATTCGCAACAAAAGCAAAGTATCGCTGCTGTTAAATAGGGCGAATACCAGTAATGCACCGGCTAATTTTTTATAAGCTGGTGACGACTGCACCCAATATTGATAAAATGCTTTGAAGGAAGGGAATTGTTTTCCAGAAGCAACTACTTTCTTTTTTTCTTTTATAAGTAGTGTGATAATTACTGCTGCAATGCCAGGAATAAATGCCCACAAAAAAAGTATGCGGTATTTTTCAGGAGAAAAATATAAAAATAACAAAGCTAATGATGGGCCAATCATAGCGCCGGCTGTATCCAGTGCCCTGTGAAAACCAAATACCCTTGCTTTTGTTTCCGGTGTTGATTCATCTGCCAGAACCGCATCACGTGCGCCGGTGCGTATGCCCTTGCCGGTCCTGTCTATGGCCCTTGATAAAAAAATCCACCAGGTAAAAGGTAAGACAGCCATCATGGGTTTGCTGATGGCGCTTAATGCATAACCCCAGCTTACAAAAGGCATACGTTTGCCAATTTTATCGCTCCAGGTACCAAAGTAGCCTTTGCTTAAACCGGCAATGGCTTCTGCAAAGCCTTCAAGTATTCCAATTGCTGCAACTGAGAAACCAATTTCTTTCAGGTACAACGGCATTACAGGGTATAGCATTTCGCTGGCCATATCGGTGAACAAACTCACCAGCGACAAAAGAAAAACGGTTCTTGTAATGATGCGTCGGTTACCCATTATGTACCGCCAGTTTTTGAATCATTTCCTGGCTAAGGCCATCTGCATACACACCATAAGCGCTAACCAATACGCCTTTCATGCTGCCATCTTTCGCTTCAATTGCGTAAACAACCGATGAGTCGTCAGGATTGCTTGCACCTTCAAAACGGTGATGCTCGGTTATTTCAAATGCAGACGGAGAAAGGCATACACCAGTTGCAGCACATTTTATTTTATCAAATGCAATATTAAAATCGGTGGAGTAACCGCGTTGTTTTAAACCGTTCAAAGCATCTAACAGAGAGTCATAAGTTACCATACATTATTTTTTATGAAGGTACACTTAAGGCTGAATATTCTTTATTATGTTCCGATCAAAGGTTTTACATAGCATCGTCTGTTGCGTCGCACTCTTGTACAATTTGATTATATATGGGCTGTTAAAGTACCGAAGATTGAAGCGAGGTCAGGTGACAAACACTGGCGGAGAACGCTGCAATGTTGCATTACGCAAAATTTAAAAAAATACGAAAGTTCATGCCTTTTAAAAACCAATGACAATTTATTTTTGACCGGTTTTGCAACAATACTTTATACCAAACTTTGTTTTGCTTTGTCAATACTTTATGGGCATTCACTGCAATCTACGCTGCGGTAATAGCTCAATAGAAATTAGAACGTACAAGAGTGCGACGCAATCAAAGCTTAATATTAGTGCCATCTCCTGGTCAAATAAATTCATAAAATTCTTTGCATTAAAGGGTATGTATGTACCAAAACTTTACAAACTAACGTTCACTTATTTTTGTTGGTTAAATTCTCTATTTTTTTGGTAGACTAATATTTGTCATGTTTATTTGCACTACCAATTTAGTAGACTAATGAACGAGTTTGATTTTTCTTCCAGTTGTTGTTTCCAGCACTTTCTAATGTGCAAGCCTTGTTGTATGTGTTGTTATTGACACACGTTTAGGTACCACTTTCTATTCATAGTCTCTTTCCAAAATTTTATTTTTTTATGATACTTAATACTGATTCAGAATTGTCTTTATTAACCGACCAATTTAGTAGACTAATAAAAATACCTCCCGTATTTCATCCAATAACCCGCAAAAATATTGACTGGTGAAAAACTCAAATTTTGGTAAAGTTTACTTTGTAGGGGCAGGGCCAGGCAATCCTGAACTATTAACTATAAAGGCTGCGCGCATTCTTGCAAAAACCGAAGTGGTAATTACAGACAGGCTGGTAAGTGAAGCAATATTAAAAGAATTTGTTAACCCAGGGGCTATTGTTATTCCCGTTGGTAAACAGGGGAGAAGCAATGCATCAACGCCGCAAACGGAAATCAATGAACTTATTATACAGTTTGCTGCGGCTTATAAAACCATAGTAAGATTAAAGGGTGGCGATGTTTCAATATACTCCAACGTATTAGATGAATTACTTGCCGTAAATGAACACAATATTGAGTACGAAATTATTCCCGGAATTACTGCACTATCTGCCGCATCTGCATATACGGGTGTTCCGGTTACTGCACGAGGGTACGCTACCGGTGTTCGTATATTAACGTATTTTCAAGACCAGGCCATTTCAACAGAAGCATGGAAACACCTTGCTGCTTTTGAAGATACATTGGTGTTTTATATGTCGGGGAATGCTTTACCACATTTGGTAAATAATCTTTTAAAAGCTGGCGCTAACGCTGCAATTCCTTTTATGGTTGTTGAACAGGCTTCAACACCTAACCAATATGTTCACCAGTTTAATCTCGGTGAATTTAGCCAACAGTTACATCCTGAATTTTTAAGTCCTTCTTTGGTTATTATGGGTAGGGTTACCGCATTATATCAACAGTTTGCATGGTTACCCAACAATAAAGAAAGGAAACAATATTTCAAGCCATTACAGGATTTTCCAGAATTAATATCATTAATAAATAATACTCAACAGTTATCACATGTTAGCAGAGCCTAAAATTAAATCACTCAGCGATCTGTTAAATGGTGCCACAAGAGACGAGCTCATCTGGATTAGCGGATATATTGCAGCATTAACCGGACAGCCTGTTCCTGAAAAGTTGGCTGGTGAATTAGCGCCTTCAGGGACTTCACATCTTTCTGGTAGTACGATCGTTTACGGCACTGAAACGGGTAATTCAAAAAAAATAGCTGTTGAGTTCAGTAACCGTCTGAAAAAGCAGGGGATTCAGTCTAAGATAAAAAGCCTCGACCAATACCGCCTAACCGATCTTTCAAAGGAATCCTGCCTGCTCGTTATAATCAGCACTCATGGCGATGGCGAACCCCCTGAAGCTGCAAAGCAATTTTATGACCATATTCAGCAGAATCAAATATCATTGAACCATTTAAAATATGGCGTTTTGGCTTTGGGAGATTCTGCCTATCCTTTATTCTGCAAAACAGGCGAAGATGTTGACAGCCGTTTAAACCAGTTAGGTGCGCAAAGAATTATTCCAGTTAAAAAGTGTGATGTTGATTTTGAAAACGATGCAAATGCATGGATCAATGAACTCATTAATACCGCCATCAATTCAGCAGCTGAAACGCTTGTTTCAAAACCTGTAATAAAAGTTGCAACTGAAACAAAGCCTGCAAAACCTGGCCGAAAAACATACGAGGGACGCATTGTAAAAGCAATCAATCTAAATGACAAAGGTTCCAATAAGGAAACCTATCATATTGAAATAGCCACAGAAGAAGCCATCAGTTATGAAGCGGGCGATGCTATTGGTATCTTCGCAAAAAACAATCGCACAGACGTAAACAAAATTCTTGAACTGCTTCAGTTGAACGGTGAAGAAGATCTTAAATATAAAGACAAGTCTTATAAAGCAATAGACCTGTTTACCAATAAACTCAGCATACAATATTTGCCTACAAGAGTTATACAGGTTTACGCTAAAATGGTTGATAAGGAAATCCCATCTATCCGGATGGATCTTGCAGATCTTTTGCGGATTTATCCTGCTGATAAAACGCTCGATGTTCAGCAACTCGTTTCCATCATTGGCACCATTATTCCAAGGTTGTATTCTATTTCTTCATCGCCTTTGGCGCATGGCGAAAATGAAGTACACCTTACCGTAAGCCGAAATGCATTTAATGTAGATGGGCATCTGCGCCATGGTTTATGCTCCGATTAT
>JBBRDW010000033.1:0-38818 GCA_038203525.1 Chitinophagales bacterium
ACCCTTTGCGGATTTTATTCCATTCACATTTTCAAACACAAACATTTTTGGTTGATATTTCTCCAGATACTTCGCATACTGTACATACAAATAATTTCTTGGGTCACCTTCCATATTGTTTGCAGATCTTGCTCTTCCTACCAGTGAATAAGCCTGACATGGTGGGCCTCCTATAATAAGATCAACCTTGTTACCCTTTAATTGCTTAGAAATTATTTTATGAATTTGCTTGTTATAGATTGAACCAATCGGCATATTAATTACACTGTCGAGCAATTCTTTTGGAATCTCTGCATAAAGTTCTTTCCTATTTATTTCGCCCTTGAGGTACGAGATATAAATATTGTATTGACTAATTGATTTAAGATAATGATAAGCAGTTCTTGTCTTTAATGTATAGCAGGCTGCCTCATCCATTTCAACATGTGCAATGGGTTTAAAACCTGCACGGATAAATCCTTCAGAAAGGCCGCCAGCTCCAGCAAATAGGTCAATAAAGTTTAAGGGCTTGCTCATGGTTTTTAAAAATCCTTTGTATCAAAAAAATCTTTTAAAGAAATGTCCAGGGCTACTATTATTTTTTCTAATGTTGATATTGAAATATTTTTTCTCCCCTTTTCGATATGGTTTATATAAGTTCTTTCCATATCAGCAGCATAAGCAAACTTTTGCTGAGAGAGTTTTTTGGCCTTTCGTAATTCAACGATTCTTTCACCGATTTTTTCTTTCAAGTCCATGTTGCAAAGTATTTTTATGTGTCCTATAAAGCTGCATACTTTAGGACACATTTTTATTAGCAGAAATAATTAAAGACAGTTGTGAACATTATGTGCATGAAAATGGCAAACGTGACTCATAATACATTTGCTTATAAGTCACGTTGGATAACTTCTTAAATGGTTCAGGAGAAATTCACAAGCAGGGAGCGAAGTGTTTTTACGAACTTGTCTGGTTTTAATTTGCATTCCATAGTGGCTTTACTTTATACTTGAATAGTAGTATTAAACCCCTTCAGGGTTGATAGTGTACTGTAGTTATTGTGCTGCGGGTTTTACCCGCAGTTATTCATGTTAAAGCCCTTCGGGCTTTTTATTGCACACTCATTTTAAGCCTGAAGGGCCATAATGATTGAATAGTAGTATTCAACCCTTTCAGGGTTGGTAGTGTACTGTAGTTATTGATCTGCGGGTTTTACCCGCAGTTATTCATGTTAAAGCCCTTCGGGCTTGGTTGATAGCTGTACTATAATCTTGTACACGACCAATATTATTGCCATCGGGCCGCACATTAGAAGCTGTATTGCTTGTAAGCCCGAAGGGCTTGAATGTGAATAACCATCGGCGAAACCGATGGTATAAAACATGAACACATAACCCCAAAGGGGTTAAATATGATATAATGATTGTATTACGAATTGCTTTAAAAAGAAACCCGTTTATTATTAACTTTCGGAGGGTAAAATAAAATATTAAATTGCCTGTTAAATACAATTTTGATATGAGTACTTACCGCCAGATCTTTTACCAGATTGTTTTTGGCACAAAACACCGTAAGCCAACAATTGCAGAAGCATATGAGGAAGAACTATACAAATACATATCGGGAATAATAAAAAATAAAAATTGTAAGCTTTATCGTATCAACGGTGTTGAAGATCATATTCATATCATGTCAGACCTTCATCCATCTATTTGTCTTAGTGATTATGTAAAAGAAATTAAGGTTGCCAGCAGTTTATGGATGAAAGAAGGAAATAAGTTCCCGGAATTCGAAGGATGGCAGGATGGATATGGTGCATTTACTTATTCAATAAGAGAAAGGGACATGATAATAAACTATATAAAAAATCAAAAGGAACATCACAGATCAGAAAATTTTTATACCGAATACAGGCGTTTACTTATTGAAAATGGAGTTGAATTCGATGAAAAATATTTATTGTAACAGTTTTATTCAACCCCTGTCGGGAGTGGGTGTCTGAAATATATTTATAGCTCCGGGTAATTAACTGGAGCTATTGATATTAAAGCCCCTTGGGCTTTTGATGGCAGCACAAATAAGCCTAAGATTGCTACGATAATATTTTTTTACAAATTGCTTTTAATGTTTTTTCGAGAATAACAGGTTTCAACCCGCATTCCCAAACGGTAATAATTTTCCAGCCTTCTTTCTTTAAAGTTTTTAAAGCTTTGGCATCATTGGCTTTGTTGGTATTTATTTTTTGCAGCCACCATTCAGTCCTGGTTTTTGGTACAACATAATATTTACAGTTCTTATGTCCATGCCAGAAACAGCCGTGTATAAAGATTAGCGTCTTATATTTTGGTAAAACAATATCAGGTTTACCGGGCAGGTGCTTTCTCCCATCTCCTTCAGGAGAGGGGCCGGGGGTGAGGCGGTGCAGCCTATAACGAAAGCCCTGTGCATGCAGAAAGCTGCGCACCAGCATTTCAGGCTTTGTGTTGGTGCTGCGGATGCGGCTCATATTAAAGCTGCGCTGTTCTTTAGTATGTACATCTGCCATAAAGCAAAGTTAGTTGCCGGTCGGCAGTTACATTTTCCTTTGTTTGGAATTTGAGATTTAGAATTATTTTTTTTGCAATCATCTGCTGCTATAAAAAAGAACCCCTGAAATGAGTAACCCTGATATTTGCCGGGGCAGGCTCCACAGGTGATGCCCGCATTGCAAATGCCGGTTTCATAGTAAATTTATGATTAATAAAATTGTAGTTATTTTGCAGTTATGTTCACCTTGGAAACATAATGTAAATACTCAGGAAGCACAAACCTGAGCTGGAAAAAAAATACCCGATTTCCGGATTGGGCGTTTTTGGTTCTTATGCAAGAGGCGAAGCCACGGCAGAAAGTGATATTGATATTGCTGTAGAAATTACAGGCGCAATGGGTTTAAATTTTATTGCAATGGCTGTGGCTGATGGGATAGAAAACCTATTTGGCATAAAAACAGATGTAGTTCCAAAACGATCCATAAAACCCGAATACCTTTCTGCTGTAGAAAAAGATATTATTTATGTTTGAAAGAAAACCTTCACCAGCAGACCCGTCATTGTGTGTTATCACCAACGACTTTCGCTTTAATCTTCGCTGCGATTAAAGCTCCATAAATAATCAGAACGTACAAGAGTGCGACGCAAGAAAAGCTGCACAGCATATCTGCTGCCGGGCTAAAAAATATTACACATAATATCTGCTTCCTGTTGCTAAAATACCGCTCCCCTTTAACGATGTGGATTTGCAGCTACATTCAGCAGTTGGTTTTTTGTGCAGAACTTAGATTGGTGCGGCGCAATTTTATAGCAGCCCTGATAAATGCGGCGCCAAACTCCCGGCTTTACCCAAACACAGGATATATAAAAAATCTTTTGCCAATTTGATTTGAATTCGCATGCAACGGCATGAAGATTGCGCTTGTCTGTATAAAGAAAGCAGTTTATGAAACACCAGCACACACCCCCCGAATACATTGACGAGTTTGGCCGCCCCCAGGAAAGAGCCAATATTTTAATTCACCTGCTGGGTGTTGTGTTTGGTGTATTGGCCATTCCCTTTTTACTTATTAGCGCAAAGCAGGGCGATACCAGCCACATGATTAGCCTGGGTATTTATGCTTTGTGTTTTTTAATGGTGTTCCTGAGCTCTACACTTTACCACAGCGTGCGGAGGTATAAAGTAAAAATGTTTCTTAAAAAAGTTGACCGTATAAGTATTTACTTTTTTATTGCGGGCACTTATACGGCGATTATACGGTTTTATCTTTTCGATGCTACCGGTTTTACCTTGCTGGCGGTTTTATGGACACTGGTTCTGGCCGGTATCTTCTTTGAAATTGTGTTCCCCGATAAATTCAATTTATTTTCTTTACTGGCTTACCTGGTAATGGGGCTGATCTTTGTATTTGTACCAAGGCAGTTCTTTTCTTCCATGCCCGCAGGTGTTATGGCTTTGGTGCTGGCGGGTGTGGGCCTGTATATATTTGGCGTAGTATTTTATGTGTGGCAGCGGTGGAGCTATCATCATGCTGCCTGGCATTTGTTCGTGCTGGCCGGGGGTGTTTGCCACTTTGCCGCGCTGCTGCAAACAGTAAGTTAGTTGTACCGTTACCCTTTATTATTTTTATAGAAAACCCGCAATTTGCCTGTTAATATTTTTGTATCAGTCTCCACTACTACTATCAGGTTCTCGTTGCAGCTTGCCCCGCGCATGGCGCATATGCGGCAAGCTAAGGAATACATTTATTGACCCAACAGCATCGCTACTATTGAGTTTCCGTTGCGTCGCACTCTTGTACTTTTGGTTCTCTATGCGACTTTCAGAACTCAGTTGTTTTTTTTCCTTGCAAATGAAAGCGAAGATTATTCGGCAACGCATTAATATTTAAAACTATTTACTAAATCTTCATTGCAAGACAACCTAAAACCATTACTGGTAAACACTTTCAGCGATTTTTGTCAAAAATTAGGTTGACGCATAAGCGCCCATGGCGGTGGTCGCACGCTTGTACTGTAGTAGATATTTGCGCAATGGTGCATTATTAAGCAATGAGCGCAAGAGTTAGCTATGCGGCCACGGCCTATTATGTTTTCGATTTAAAGAATGATATAGTTAGATGGCAAATGCGCTGGACAAAAGCAATGCTCTTATTTACTTTTTGTCTTGACACAAAAAAAGGAACAAAAAAGTCAAGAAAGAAAAGATATACAACGCTTTTCTTTCTTTCGCCCTGATTTTGCTTTTGAACTACTGTGAATTGAGCAATTGTACATTATTGGGCATTGAGCACAGGGGTTAATTATGCTGTGGATATTTGCTGTGCTATTATTTTACTTCTTTAATCGGCGCACCAGCTTTTGTAGGGTGGCCGCTGCTTTTGCAGGCTTTAGGTCACACTCCCAAACGATGATAATTTTCCAGCCTTCTTTCTTTAAAGCTTTTACAGCTTTTGCATCATTGTCTTTGTTCATATTTATTTTTTGTACCCACCATTCGCTGCTTGTTTGCGGAACTTTAAAATATAAACAGTTGGTATGCCCATGCCAGAAACAGCCGTGTATAAAGATTACGGTTTTATATTTTGGTAAAACAATATCTGGTTTGCCGGGTAGTTGCTTTCGCCTTTCTTCTGTAGGAGAGGGGCGGGGGGTGAGGCCGTGCAGTTTATAACGAAAGCCCTGTGCATACAGAAATTTACGCACCAGCATTTCGGGCTTTGCCTTGGTGCTGCGTATGCGGCTCATATTGTAGCTGCGCTGTTCTTTGGTAGGCACATCGGCCATCGTACAAAATAACCGTCTTAACTATTCCTTTCTTTTATAGTGTATAAGCCAGTTGCTTTGCCAGCTAATACCACCGTCGGTTGAGGATTGCCAGCTCCAGTCGAACGAGCCGGGCGTAATATGATAGTAAACCATTCTGTTAATCATTTTTCCGGTTCGGCTTATTTGCACAGGTACATTTTTTTCATTTGTTACGAGTATCATGGAGTCCGCTTTCATACCGCCGGTAAGATAGATAAAGCCACCCTGGCTGTCTACCCATGTTTGTTCCCAGGTTTTATAATTTGTATTGTACACGCTCCAGCTTTTACCAAAGTAATGGGTATTGGGATCAGTAAAGTTTTCCTGCACCGTACAGTTGCCAAATATTTTTTCAACATGATTGGTTCCGTGCAAAGTATCGCTCCAGGTAAGGTTCCAGTCGCCTAACCAAAAATTAAACTGAGATGCTTCCGGTAAAGAGCAGGGTGGCTGGTTGTTCTTTTGCGCATAAGAGTATACAAACAAAAAACTGCCGGCAAAGAGTAGCATAATTTTCATAATAAACTTTTTTGATCAGACTTTAAGGTAGGTTAATTTACTTTTTTATTTCGCCGGATTATTACCGGCGGCATTTATCAGTGACTGTTTTTTTTAAGTGGTAAAATAATGCGGTTCTGTGCGAAAAAATCTGGAATGGAATGATATAAGCCGGGAAGTTATTATTTTGTTTACGCCATAGTTAAAGCAAAAAAATTTCACTTCTAACCAAAGCCACAGGGAAGCGCGTGCCGGCGTTTGTTTAGTTTACTGGCACAAAAATGTGTCTGTTATATAACTGATGACAACCGCGTTAAACATTATCATTGCCAAATCTAAAGCACTAACTTTATATAAAACCTGTGTATGCAACCACTTCCGCTTACTGTAAAAAGATCTATAGAATTAATGGGCCTGGTATTGGCTGCAGCGATTGTAGTGCAAGGCCAGCAAATCATCATGCCCCTGCTCATGGCTTTTTTTATGAGCATTGTATTGCTACCCATTTACCGCTTTCTTAAAAAGCATAAAATGCCCGAATTGTTATCCATTTTTCTTTCACTGATGGTCATGATCATTATCATAAGCCTCATCATTTTTTTTATCAGTTCGCAGATAACGCCGCTTATAAAAGATTTTCCACAGATAAGGGAAAATATTACACGGCATATTAATGATTTAAGCGCATGGTTTGGCGAAAGAACCAATATCTCTACAGTAGAACAATCCAAATTTTTAAACGACCAAAGTAATAATTTACTCAATTATGCGGCTAATATTTTAGGCGGTGCGGCGGGCACATTGGGTACTGCCTTTATCTTTTTTGGCCTGCTGCCAGTGTACACTTTTTTAATGTTGTACTACAAGGTAATCTTAATGCGGTTTGTGTATATGTGGTTTCCGCAGGAGAGCCATCCACGTGTAAAAGTAGTGGTACAGCAAACGGAAACTATTGTTAAAAGTTATATACTCGGCCTGCTGATACAGATCACTTATATCACTATCTTACTGGGAGGTTCGCTCGCACTTTTTGGCATAAAGCACGCCCTGCTCATAGGTATTGTGTTTGGGGTGCTTAACCTTATACCCTATATAGGCGCTTTGTTCGGTAATATTATCGGGGTGTTGTTAACCCTCAGTTCATCGCAGGATATTGGGCCGGTGATAACCGTGCTGGTAACCATAGCCGTGGTTCAGTTCCTCGATAATAATATTTTAATGCCCAGCATCGTGGGCTCTAAAGTAAGGATCAATGCACTGGTTTGTCTTGCCGGTGTCTTTATTGGTGGTGCACTGGCCGGTATACCCGGCATGTTTCTTTCGCTGCCGCTTATTGCCGTGTTTAAAGTTATATTCGATCATACAGACCGGTTTAAACATTGGGGTATTCTTTTTGGTGACGAAATGGAGGCTAAAAAGCCAAACTTAAAAATTTTGAACTGGAAAAAGAATGCCGGACAAAACAGCGTAAAAAAGAAAAAGGAAGAACAAGGTTGATGTATCCAGCTTTCGAACTTTCTTCAGCTTTGGTTGTGTCACTCACTTGTACGTTCAGCACTTTATTCAGCAATTAGCGGTCAGGTATCAGCAATAACAGCAAGCCGTGTTTCCAAACGCTGACTGATGAAAGCTGAAAGTTATTCTTAAGTACAAGAGTGCGACGCAACGATGTTGAATAAAGAACCCACGCCTGGCCACAAAAGAAAAAATAAAAGTTAGCCGGGCAGCAAATGCCCGTGCTATAAAAAAATATTAAAACAGATAAACAGGTAGGTTAAACTGCTGGTTTAAACCATTGATTAAGTTACCTCCAAAATTACTATCCCACGCCTGACTTTGCCACCAATTAAGGCTAATGATTTGATAATTAACGAAAGCAGTTTTTTTTCGTTTCGCCCACTACAATAAGCATATTGAAGAAAAATTTAGATCAATAAAAATTTTTCGCGGATCACTGGCATCAATTACATTACAGCTATTTATTGCTTTAGGGATGCTTCATTTTGGGAGCGAGAAGAGCGAATCTATACTTTTTTTATTATGTTTTACAAGGCTCACCTGCATCTTATCAGACGTTTTGCGCAGCGATGTTTCGTTGAAAGTGGGCTTCGCTTTGTTCACCTTCTGTAGCACCAAATTCTGCAATGCAAATGCAATATATCATAAACAGATATTACCTTCTATTCTGCTGTATGTCCAATGAAACATGGGTCTTGTTTGCAAATTCGATTTGAAGGTGCGTAAGCTGTCTTCTATTTTATTTTCGTCTAAGGCATAAGCTTCTTTACCATCGGATTTGAAGAACAACCGCGCTGGCTTTTGCTTGAGCAATCCAGGGTTTTCCAATAGCTTTTTGCCTGTTTACCGTTTGTCTTCCCAGTCGTGTTTATCCTTCTTTGCCCTGTTGGCGGAATAGGTAGCAAAGATTGTTTTGCCCTCCTGATTAATAGTAGGTGTACTTAATAACTACAGCTACATCAACATGATTATTGTGTACCCACTCGTGCTTATAATTCGATAAATTAAGCAATGGCGCCTGTATGCTTTGGGTAAGGTTTTCAGCCTTTCACCTATAATAAATTCATAGCTTTTGCCAGTAGTAATTTGCAGGTTGTTGTTAGAGGGCATACCTCTGTCAGCAACTACAATTATTTTATCAATCTGGTACTGGTTCTGTAAATCATCCAACGCTTTTTCAAACGTATGTCTTTCATAAGTATCTCCTTTAAAAATGCAATAGCCAATCGGGTTTTTATCCCTGTTTATTTTCATGCAAAAAAGTATTAAAGCATTGCCAATTTTACCATTTTTACCAAAACCCATCGGGCGCAGTTCACCTCCTTTTTGTACTTCATGCTCCAGATAAAAAGTAGTTGCAACATAAAAGACAACATCTAATTTTTGATTAAATAAAACTCTGCCTGTTGTAAAAATTTGCTGTTGAATGAAAAAGCTGTTATGCTTGCTGCTGGGCTCTTGTAATCGTTCTAAGCGCATCAGAAAAACGCTATTGTATAAATTAAACTGAAGTTTACTTTTGTTCTCTATTCTTCTAAAAATATCGTGTAAACCATACTGTTGTAAAGCCTTACTTCAGATTTGCTGATACCCATAATTATACCTGCCAATTTTTTGAAGAGCTTCTTGCAGTAAAGCTTTTATTTGGCCTCCTCCTATTTCAAATAACCTAATACCAATAGCTCTAAGCTGCGCCTCCATATAATCATCTACCTTGCCTAAGTGTATAAAATCCGATGCGTTGATTGGCCGCCTGCATTGCGATAGCTTTCCAGTATTCGCAAAAAAGTTGCTGATGCTTTTTTCTCCACTCTAAGAAATGGCATACTACAACACTACAGGGTACGATAGCAAAAATAAAACAGTGAGAAAAAATCGGCTCACTGCATTTTTTTGCAAATCAAGTAATACCATTTTTCAGCAATCAGCTTCAGGATATTTCAAAAATGGATGTGTCAAAGTCAAGAAAAATGTATTGATCTAAAAATCAGCAGCCGGCTAAAATAAAAAAGGTCGGTTCATTGCTGAACCAACCTTTTTAATAGAGGGGAAATATTGATAACTTAAAACTTAAATACCACTGAGGCATTAAATGTAGTTCCCAACTGGCTAAACTGCGAACCGTTATAGCCAAGTATGCGGTACCTTCCGCTGAACTCTAAGAAACCTTCGAGCAAATTCTTTGCAGCAGCATCGTCAAGAACTGATTGCCCGGAAGAGTTAAGGGCTTCCAGTTTCCATTTAGGCAATACATTAAAGATATTGTTTACCGTAAAGTTTGCAGATATTTTGCTGCTGAAATTGTAACCCAGGTTCAAGTCGGTAACAATAGCCGGGGTAAATTTCTGAATGATATTCTCCATATCAGACCTGCCATTGTCTAAATCCTGGAACTCAGTTGGCCCAAACAAAGTATTGTTGAGGTTAAAGCTCCATTTGCTTACGTTATAATCAAAGCCAAGTATTCCCTTGTATTTAGGGCGGCTTTTGGTAAGCAGGGAAATGATCTGTGTATTAAGGATGGTTGAACCGGCATTTTTAATTGCAGCGGGATCGTTTGGTTTACCAACAATTTCATTCCTGGTAGTGTAATTAGCAGCAAGATTAATACCCAATTTGCCGGTGCCAATAGCAATATTTTTGTAATTGGCTACAAAGTCTAAACCTGAAGTGCGGGTTTTAATACCGTTTATGAAAAACTGTATGCTAACCACATCAGCAGCCTGCAATATTTGGTAAAGCTCGGTGCCTGGATCATTTGAGCTAATAGATGAACTGTATACAATTCTGTCGCGTATGGTAATATCATAATAATCCAAAGTAATGCTGAAATTCTTTGAAGGTTTTGCGCCAATACCGACTGTAAAGTTTGTTGACTTCTCAGGTTTTAATTTAGGTACACCTAACAGGAATGCCTGTTTGCTGTTGTTATTAAATAAGCCTGAACTTACAATAGTACCACCTGCAAAAGAAGCCTGTGTTGACTGTGCATAAATCTGGTGCAGCGTTGGCGCACGAAAGCCGGTAGAAACTGAACCTCTAACAACAAAATTGTCACCGTCAAGTTTTACACGGGTAGATCCGCGATACACGAATGCGCTTCCAAAGTCGCTATATTTTTCACCACGCACTGTACCATTAATAAGCCAGTCTTTGGTAACGTTTAAGCTTGCATCGAAGTAACCACCAATATTATACCTGCTGAATACACCTGAATTTTCCTGGCGGATACCTGGGAAAGAGTTTGCACCTTCTCCGGAAAATGATGCAGTGTCTCCTGCTACAATTTTATAAGTTTCTTTTCTTGCCTCCGTACCAAAACCTATGGCAAAATTATCTGTTACGCTTTTAGAGATATCAATATTACCTACCACATTGCTAAAACCGTAACCGCCTGGTTTAAAAGCAGTATTGCTGGCTTTAAGCAATGAGCGGTTTACAGTATTATTTACTGCATACAACTGCTGATTGCCCCCGACCGTTACACTTATATCCTGTTTCCAGCCATTGGTTTCATTTTTAAAACCGGCTGTGGCATTATAGTCTGTCAGGTCTCCTTCAAAGGTTGGCTGATAGCCAATATACCCCTGGTAAACACCGGCAGCTTTATCAGCCTCAAAATCGTTCTGAAGTTGTGAACCTTCCGATCCGTAGCTTGAACCAGTATAGTCTGCCGCACCTGGAGAAGGAGCGTGCAATAACCCTTCGTCAATTCTCCAGTAAGCCGGACGATAGTTTGCATTACTGAAAACTTTTTTGGTTACAAAAGCTGCATTACTGTAAAACATTCCTTTATCACCAACAGGTACACCAAGGTTGTAAAGGAACTTTGATGCCGTAGTGGTACCTGTACCATTATTATTATTGGCATCAGGGTATCTCTGCAAATAAGACCTGATGGCTGCGTCAGTAACATCGTCTCCACCGAACGTGGCTATTTCTGTAGGTACATCAACAATACCAGACCTGCGGGCATTATCCTGCTGATCAAATGCTACGGTATAATTGATAAATCCTTTGCTGCCAAAATTAGCTCCGCCGTTAAGAGACAAGCCATAAGAACCGCCGTCACCTTTACTTGTACCACCACCATTAAGGGTGACGGAACTGTATTGGTATCTGTCTTTTAATATCACGTTCATTACACCGGCAATGGCATCAGAACCATATTGAGCCGATGCACCGTCACGCAGAATCTCCACGTTTTTAATCGCATCAATCGGAATTCCGGAAAGGTCTGCGCCTGTTTCTCCACGGCCCGGTGAGAACTGCACGTAAAGCAGTGAACTCAGGTTCTTTCTTTTACCATTAATAAGTATCAATGTACGGCTAGGCCCCAGGTTCCTTATTTCATACGGATCCAAAAGTGTAGAAGCATCATTTACCGGTGTATTTACCGTATTGAACGAGGGTACCCGGTATTGCAGCGTCTTATCAAAACTTTGCTGGCCCGTGCTTTTTAACGAAGCCGCATCAACATTATCAACTGGTAACGCAGAGCTTACTGAAGAACGGGGAACAGAGCGGGTACCCACCACATAAATATCCTGAAGTGCTTCACCGCTTTCGATCAGGGTAATGTTAAGGACTGTCTGTTGACCATCGGTAATGGTAACTTTTGAACTTTGTGGGGCAAATCCAACGTTAGAAAATGTAATGGAGTAAGTTCCGGCTGTAAGCTTGAGGGAATATTTCCCATCTTTATCGGTAGTAGTACCCCCACCTTTTGAGCTAACCACACTGGCATTTTCCAGAGGCTTGCCACTGCCTGTTACGGTACCGGATAATGTACCCTGGGCCTGCACTATTAATGGAAACAAAAACAGCATTAATAAACTAGCAGCGAGCAGTTTTACTTTTCTCATAACTTGTTATTAGTTTGGTTCAGAAGCTAAAATATCGAATTTATTGATAAGTCATTTTTTTGTTAAGGGAACAGCCGAAACTACAATCTGAAGTAACCCCATTTTAATTTGGTTAGTTCGTTATTTTCCAGGTCAGCATTTCTGCTTGGTAGCTATCCATTATTTTACTGATTGTATTGCGATTGCTCTGGCAGCTGCAGTTTTAGACCAATAAAATACAAGGTTATTAACCCAGCTTTGGTAGTACAATTAAACATTATTGCGTCGCACTCTTGTACAGTTTTTCCACTATTCCGCATGTGCCAGAGGTAAAACTAATTAACCGGCTTTTATATATTCCGGATGTGGCATTGTATAATAAAGTAGCTACCAGTGCTCCCTTCAAAATAATTAACTTCGGCAAAATTGTTTTCCACATGCCCCGTTTTATAGTTGATGCCGATATTTCAAAAGCCTGCACAATAGCAAAAGAATTTTATACTAGCGCCGGGTTTCTTGAAGAATCTAAAGAAAAAATCTTTGCGCCGGCCTGGCTCTATGCCGGCAACAGCGATCAGGTAAAAGAGCCCGGCAGCGCCCACCCGTTTATCTTGCTTGAGAATTATTTAGACGAGCCTTTACTGCTAACAAAAGGTATAACCGGCAACTTACATTGCATCAGTAATGTATGTACACACCGCGGTAATTTGGTAGTAAACGAACCCTGTAAAGTCAGTCAGTTACGCTGCAAATACCATGGAAGGTTATTTGGCCTGGATGGCCATTTTATCTCAATGCCAGAGTTTAGAGAAGTTCAAAATTTCCCCTCAGAATCAGATAACCTAAAAGAACTTTCCATTTTTAAATGGGGCAAATTATTGTTTACCAATTTAAAATCAGGCATACCTGCATCGCTTTTTTTCGATGATATGGTTAAGCGCATTCCCTGGTTTCCGGTTGATGAATTAGATTACCGCCCCAACCTTTCGCAGGACTTTACCGTAAAAGCAAACTGGGCGTTGTATTGTGAAAATTATCTGGAAGGTTTTCATATTCCATTTGTGCATGCCGGCTTAAATGCCATGCTTGATTTTGGTGAGTACACCACAGAAATTTTCAGGTATTCAAACCTTCAGCTGGGCATTGGTAAAAAGGGAGATGTATGTTTTAATTTACCAGAGTCATCACCCGATTATGGTAAGGAAGTAGCAGCATATTATTTTTGGGTCTTCCCCAATTTGATGTTTAATTTTTATCCATGGGGTTTATCACTCAATATTGTACAGCCGGTTGGCTTAAGCGAATCAAAAGTTTCCTTCCTTACTTTTGTTTCTGATGAAAGTAAACTCAATACTGGCGCAGGTTCGGGGCTCGATGCCGTTGAGCTCGAAGACGAAGAAGTGGTGCAGAACGTGCAGAAAGGAATAAGGTCAAGATTTTACAATAATGGCCGCTATTCGGTTACCCGCGAACAGGGTACGCATCATTTTCATTCTTTAATTGCCGGGTTTATGGGGTAAAAAATTGATAGTAGCTTTTAGCTGCGTGCGACCAGCTTTGTAGTATGGGTTTTAAGTTGCTGCATAAACATAAACAATAACAATAGCCATCCTCTGGCAGAACGAAGACCCATCAAAAAATAAATATGGGGCACAAAAATATTCTACTGGTTTACCACTGCACAAGTTTAGCTTTGAACGATTAATAACAAATGAGGGTTTTTTATTCCTGCCAGGGCTTAAAAGCCTTCACTCAAAATATCGAAATTCATGCTTGAAGAAATATTAAAAAGCCATACTGCTATTTTTCACCGGGTTGTCCCTTTTAATGAGGCAACAGATAAATTGCTTATGATGGATTTTTCTGGTAACAACAGCGAGATCAGCACAAGTATAATTACAGACACAGAAAAGTTTTCTAACTATGTGCAACAAAAACTAAATGCTTCAAATGCAAATTATGGTATCGGCGGTTACAACGAAGAACGCAATTTTTATAGCCGCAGTAATAATTTTGACGGTAAGAATGGGGCCGAACCACGCCGTCTTCACCTTGGAATAGACATCTGGGGGCAAGCCGGTACGCCAGTTTTTGCACCCCATGGCGGCATGGTGCACAGCTTTGCATTTAACAGTGCATATGCTGATTATGGGGCTACAATAATACTGCTGCACCAGCTAGATGGTTTTGCTTTTTACACCCTATACGGCCACCTCTCCCTTAGAGATATTGAACATTTAAAAGAAGGGAAATATATAAACCGCGGAGAAGAGTTTGCCCATTTCGGCGTACCTGCAGAAAACGGGCAATGGCCACCGCACCTGCATTTCCAGATTATTATTCAACTGGAATGGAAGCGTGGCGATTACCCCGGCGTTTGCAAAAAAAGCGAAAGTGAAAAGTACCTGCTAAATTGCCCCAACCCAGATCTTATGCTAAACATGATGCAATTTGCTGCAATTATTTAAAGGCAAATAAGTCAATATTAAATTTCATTTTTTCAAAACCATAATAAGTTTTTATTTTAGCTCCCTCTAAAAACAACACAAATGAGCACTCAGCATTTTGATGACGACAGCTTAAAAAAATTTACACTTTCCGGTTTCCTTGCTTTTGCAGCGGTATTCAGCGTATTAATGCTGATGATGCGTTGCCATGGCGATTTTGTTCCCACAACAGAAAATACACACAACACATCCGCAGCAGAAAGCCACGAGACAGAAAAGCCCGCTAAAACTCCATCGGCAGAGTAGAATAATTTTACAGGAAACTGTTAAGTGTTTATGCTGCCACAGACTTTGGGTACAATTTATTTGTAATTTATTTGGTTCAAAAACAAGCTCTTGAACGGAAAGTTTTTTATTGGTAAGGTGAAATTTTTTTGGCCCGGCTACAAATCTTTGTTTAATCTTTTGTTGCGTCGCACACTTGTACTTTTGGTAATAATGGCGGCAAATTCTGTGCAGTACGTAGCCTGCCGCCGTTTGCTATTTTAAAAGGCTGCTGCACATTGCCCAAAAAAGAACAAGGCGTACAAGTGAGTGACACAACAGGTGCCTAATAGCAGCAATGCAGCCCGGTATAAAATATTTACTGTAGAAATTAAAATCCCGTTCTGAATTTTCGGAAGAGATTTTTTTCTCTCATGCGCAAATTTCTTTAAGCTAACTGTATATGGCAACTTCGTTTAAACCGGTATTATTTTTTGCGCCACGGTACATGCCAGCACTGTTAAAAACCATCAATGCATTGCCCTCTGCATCAACTCCAATCATGCCGCCTTCGCCACCGATCTTTACCAGTTTATCGTGCACCACAATATTCATCGCCTCCTGTAAGCTAAGGCTTTTGTACTCCATTAAACAACTTACATCGTACGCAGCAACGGTTCGTATAAACATTTCGCCATGCCCCGTACAGCTGATGGCGCAGGTATGGTTATTTGCATAGGTTCCGCAACCGATCATGGGGCTATCGCCAATCCGGCCATACTTTTTATTCGTCATGCCACCAGTGCTGGTGGCAGCAGCTATGTTGCCGTTTATATCGCAGGCCACCGCGCCAACAGTACCAAACTTTTTATCTTTCATCAGCTCTTCCAGTTGCTGATGGGTATGATCGAGTGAGTAGTTATCAGAGTCGCGGATGGCTTTCCACTGATCGTAACGAAACTGTGAAAAGAAAAACTCGTCGGGCTCTAATTTTATGCCTTGTTTAATGGCAAAATCGTTGGCGCCTTTGCCACTTAAAAAAACGTGATTGCTGTTGCGCATTACTTCAGTTGCAAGCTCAATTGGATTGCGCACATTACGAACACCGCTTACTGCGCCGGCATTTAAAGTGCTGCCATCCATAATTGCGGCATCCATTTCCTGTACCCCCTTTTTGGTAAATACAGAACCGCGGCCGGCATTGAAAAGCATATTATCTTCCAAAATAACCAAAGCTGCTTTTACAGAATTAACGGCAGAACCTCCTTCTTCCAATACCGCAAAACCAGCGTCTAATGCTGCCTGCAGGCCATTGAGATAAGCGAGTTCCAGTTCGGGGGTCATGTCTTCTTTAAGAATAGTACCTGCGCCGCCATGTAACACCAGAGTATATTTTTCCATACGTGTAAGTGGGTATTCGCCAACCGGGCGAAAGTAAATAAATTACACAGTTAAAAATTCTAAGTTTTGAAGCCATTTATTAAGAGACGTTTAAGCATTACGGATATTTTTTTGATTCTCGTTAACCTTGTTCCATTATGGGGCGTGTGGTTTAAAGGCTGGAATGCAAAGGAAGTATTTCTTGTGTATTGTTTGGAGAGCGTTATTGCAGGCGCTTATAACATACTGATGATGTGGATGACCACGTTGGTAAAAAAGAAAGATGAATGGAGCAATGGCGGGGCAACGACAATAGTATCGGGCTACTTTTTTATTTTATTTTTCATGGTGCATTATGGTTTTTTTATTTTTATACAGTTAAGTATTTTTTTTAGTGTAGCTGGTTTTGGCATTGCTTTTACCGAATCTCCGGGTGTTCTGCAGTTCATTATACACCCTATGGATTTACTTTCGCCCGGAACGCAACAATTACTCATCCTTTTTATAGCCAGCTATGGGCTGGTGGTATTAAAAGATTTTGTTTTTAACGGTGCCTACAAAACGGCGTCTATTGGTGCACTTATGTTTGCTCCTTATGCAAGAATCTTTGTACAGCAGTTTTGTGTAATTATTGGTTCCTTTTTGCTGGGCTTTAACCTGGGGAGTATATTCATCTTGGTTTTCGTCATCATAAAAATATTCTTCGAGAGTATTGTAGATTTTCAAAAAATGACAAAGAAAAAAAGTTAATTGTCGCCAGGTGCAAAGTAATTTTTTAGCTCAGCTGTATAACATCAAAGATGCTTATACTGTAGCTTGCCCGCCGATTCGGCAGCCGCAAGCTCATAAGTTCAGCACTTAACTAAACAGTAAGGAACGAACATGGAATAATTACCTGCTGATCATCCAGGGCCTCTTTGCCTTGCTGCCTTTAGTTAACAAAGTACAAGCGTGCGACGCAACGAAGCCCGATAAGAATTACCTAAGCCCGGCTAATAAAAATTATTTATTAAGTTACCTTGCTATCATTTATCTTCAAACTGTGAACTAAATACTGTAAAGGAAAACTATGGCTGTAAAACTTATTGCCGACAGTGGCTCTACCAAATGTGAGTGGTGCCTGCTGGTTGACGGTAAAAGGAAAAAAATAATAACACAAGGCATTAGCCCGTATTTTCTCAATGAAGAGCAGGTGGTTAGCATTCTGCAAAAAGAACTCCTTGGCAAAATAAAAAACGTTGTGGTTGACGAGATTTTTTACTATGGTACAGGCCTCGCCAATCCCGAAAACGGCAGGTTTATAAAACGTGCTTTAAAGAAGGTTTTTCCGGCTGCGAAAATTGCAGCAGAAATAGATTTGCTTGCTGCGGCAAGAGCTGTTTGTGGTCACCATAAAGGTATAGCCTGCATATTGGGCACCGGCTCAAATTCCTGTTATTTCAACGGCAGGAAGATTGTGAAAAATAGTCCCGGCCTTGGCTACGTGCTTGGCGACGAAGGCAGCGGTGCTTATCTGGGCAAAAAAGTAATACAGCATTTTCTTTACAATACATTTGATGAGGACCTTTTGCTGCGCTTCAATAAACAGTTTAATACCAATGCTAATGAAATACTGGAACATGTTTATAAAATGCCGCAACCAAACCGCTACTTGGCTTCGTTCGCTATTTTTCTCGCTGAGAACCGCGACCATTTTATGATAGAAAATATTATTGAAGACGGCCTGAATGATTTCTTCTTTACCCATTTGAACAAGTACCGTGAAAGCTGGTTATATCCAATTAGTTTTGTTGGCAGTGTGGCATATGGTTTTAGAGATGTGCTTAAGAATTTATGCAACACTTACGAGCTGGAACTTGGCAATGTTTTAAAGCAGCCAATGGATGGGCTGATCGCTTACCACCAATAAAATTTATGAGTGAATTTATCCGCATTACTGAGCAGCCATCTCAATACAGGCACTTGGAAAAAATGAGTATAAAAGAGATTGTTACCAATCTTAACAATGAAGACAAAACGGTTGCTTACGCCATAGAAAAAAAGTTACCAGCCATTGAAAAACTAATTACAGCGATAGCAGATAAAATGCTGGCAGGCGGTAGGTTATTTTATGTTGGCGCAGGTACCAGCGGCAGGCTTGGTATATTGGATGCAAGTGAGTGCCCGCCTACTTATGGTGTTCCTTTTGGTTTGGTTACGGGCATCATAGCCGGCGGCGAAACTGCCATAATAAAATCCGTGGAAGATGCCGAAGATAATACCTTGCAGGGATGGCTCGATTTGCAGCAGCATAGTATTTGCGACAAAGATTTTGTAATAGGTATTGCCGCCAGCGGTACCACGCCATATGTTATCGGCGCACTGCAGCATTGTAGAGAAAATAGTGTGGAAACCGGTTGCATAACCAGCAATGAAGGCAGCCCGCTTGCGGCTGTGGCTGATCATAAAATTGAAGTGGTAGTTGGGCCGGAAGTTGTTACAGGAAGTTCCCGCATGAAGAGTGGCACCATGCAGAAAATGATCTTAAACATGATCTCTACAACCGTAATGATCCAGTTGGGAAGGGTAGAGGATAACCGCATGGTAAACATGCAACTCAGCAACGAAAAACTGGTAGACCGCGGCGTTAAAATGTTAATGGAAAAAATAAACACCAACGATTATGAAGCTGCAAAAAAATTACTCCTTCAATACGGCACAGTAAAAAAAGCAACCGATGCAGTTAAGTGATAAATACATTTTATGAACCGGGCAATAGAACATGAATGAGGCTTTACTTGCGTCGCACTCTTGTACTTTCTCAATAAAATTCAGCCATGACGTACCAGTGAAACAAATCGAAAATCTAAGATCTAAAAATCGCAAATCAAATCATGGAATTAAGAAACAGTCGTTTTAAAATAAACATCAAAGTTGAGCAGCAGCACCTCGACGATGTAAACCATGTAAACAATGTGATCTATGTGCAATGGATGGAAAAAATTGCACGTCAGCACTGGAATACTTATGCATCTGAAGAAATGCAGCAACAGGTTCTGTGGATGATCAAACGACATGAAATAGATTATATAACGCAGGCTTTTCTAAACGATGAATTAGAAATGCACACTTGGACCGGCGATTACACCAATGTAACCTGGAAACGCCATTACGAAATAATAAGACTGGCAGATAATAAAAAGATAATCAGTGCAGCAAGTATCTGGATACCACTCGATAGAAAAACCCAGCGGCCAAAGCGAATTGATGATTCGTTACTATTAATGTTTGCATAAGCTTATAAGGCAAAAGAAACGTCTGCAACCTGAGTTACGCATACTCCGGCACCCTTCAATGCCTTTTCTGCCTGCAGCACGTGGCGATAATTATGCGCAATTAAAAACATAAACACATCACCCAGTTTCAGCTTTATAAATTTTGCAATCGAAATCGGAACTTTGGTTTTCTCAAGGTCTATTGTTGCCGCATCCTCCAGCAACTGCAACAGCCTTTCTTGCTGATCTATAAAAGTTGCAATTACTTTATCGCTGTCCTCATCATTCAAAGAAATATAAGCTTTCATCGCCTTCATTTTTTTAGAAGGATTTCCTTCTGCATTTGTCGTCATCATTTTAGTAAAATAATTGCCTATTAAACCAGATTGAAATTGTTCAGTTGCAGTGCTGTTATTCTTTTTGGCTTTTAAAATAGCGGCTTCAATTGCAGGCAGGTAATATTCACTATACCTGTTTAAATGAACAACGCATTGTTTCGCACTCCAGGAATTTACAGTAGGTTGTTGTGAAAATTTTTCCAGCAGAATCATTTGCCATTCCTGTATGGCTTTGTTCAATAAATTTTCAGTTTGCTCCATCAGGTTTTCGATTAATTGTTTTGATTGGTAAGTTGGCATGATGAATAGTTTTATAAAGCAAAGCTGCTGACTTCTAAAAAATAAAATCTTGGTCTACACCAAGATTTTTGAAAAGCAATTACAAACGAACTGTTCCTAGCAACTTACTGAAAGTAGTAGCATCAATTCCCAAATAAGAAGCAAGATATTTATGCGGTATCAATTGCAGCACATGCGGGCTGCGCTTTAATAATGTGCGGAATTTTTCTTCTGCCGAAAAACATTGAAGTTCAATTTGTCTTTCCAAAACACCAGCCAAAGCAAAACTGGATGCTTTTAGAATGAGCTTTTCAATATTTCTGTGTTTGTTCATGAGTTCATTTACCTGCTGGTAAGTTGTGCGCAGAAATGCACTGGCAGTAAGCGTTTCAAAATAATACTTCGATGGCTGCTGTGTAAGAAATGAATCCGCCACACCAGAGAAAGAATAGGGATAGGTAAAAACAAGCGTTGCTTCTTTATCGTTTTCGTGAAGATAAAAGGCACGTTGCACACCTTCGGTTATAAAGTATAAATGCTTTTCTATTTCACCCGCCGCTGTAAGCAACGTTTTTCTTTTTGCTGTTTGTATTTGCCAAATAGATGCAAAATCATCCCATTCATTTTGTTCGAGTGGCAGAATGGAGTAGGTGAATTTGTACAGTTGTTTAATTGCTTCTTGCATACGCTAAAGTATCAATTTACAAACATAACACGAGTTGTTTTACCCGCTGCGATAAAAGCCCAATATTCCGCTGAACGTACAAGAGTGCGACGCAACGGAAGCCTCATTCATATTCCCAAGCCCGGCACAAAATATCTTTTCTAACTTAGCTGCATCAATGAATAAGCCGCAACGATATATAGCTCATTTTGACCTGGATTCTTTTTTTGTGAGTGTGGAAGTGTTGAACGACCCATCGCTCAAAGATAAGCCGGTACTAGTTGGCGGTAGCGCAGAACGCGGCGTGGTGGCGGCTTGCAGCTATGCGGCGCGAAAGTTTGGTATTCATTCTGCCATGCCCATGAAGAAAGCGATGCAGCTTTGTCCGCATGCAATTGTCGTGCGTGGTACCCGTGGAGAATACAGCCGGTTTTCGCGCTGGGTTACCGAAATTATTGCAGCTAAAGCACCGCTGTTTGAAAAGGCCAGCATCGATGAATTTTATATTGACCTTACGGGCATGGATAAATATTTTGATGTGTTTCAATGGACAATTGACCTGCGGCAGGAAATAATTGATAAAACACAGTTACCCATTTCATTTGCCCTTGCTACCAATAAAATGATTGCGAAGATTGCTACGGATGAAGCCAAACCCAATGGCTATATTTTTATACAGCCAGGCAGGGAGAGAGAATTTTTGGCGCCGTTACCGGTGAATAAAATTCCGGGTGTGGGCGGGCAAACTTTTATAACGCTAAAGGAAATGGGCATTAATCTTATTGGCGATATAAATAAACACAGTGTTGAAGAACTGGAGAAAAAATTAGGCAAATGGGGCGTTGATTTGTGGAGCAAATCGTATGGCCTGCATTTTAATGAAGTGCATCCTTATCACCAAGCAAAATCTATTTCCACGGAAAATACTTTTGAGGAGAATAAGACCGACGTGGAATTTTTACTGAGTGAACTGGTGCGCATGACAGAGAAAATTGCTTTTGAACTGCGGCAGGATGAAAAGCTTGCAGGTTGCATTGCTGTAAAAATACGTTATCCCGATTTTGAAACTACGTCCAGGCAAACGACTATTAACTATACTTTTCGGGACGATGAGCTTATACCCGCAGCCATGAATCTGTTTCATAAACTCTACCGAAAAGGAAATCCCATACGCTTGCTGGGTGTACGTTTGAGCGAATTAACCAATGAAGCCGTGCAAGGGAGTTTGTTCGATGATGGCATTAAGAAGACCAATCTTTATAAAGCAATAGACGCTGTAAAAATTAAATTTGGAAAAAGCTTGTTACAGAAAGCAAGAACCGTTAAGAAAGGGGAATCGGGAAATGAAGAATGAAAAATGAAGAGCTTAAATGCAACAAAGCAATAAACTGAAAACTAACAACTGTAAACGCTAAGCATAAAAAATTAGTCCACTTATTTTGTAGGAAACTAATATATTTGTTAGCCAAAACAAATATATATGGGTTTACGATTAGGCGATGTTGCACCAAATTTTAAAGCAACCACCACAGCAGGCGACATAGACTTTTACGAGTACCTGGCTGCAGGCTGGGGAATTTTGTTTTCGCATCCGGCGGATTTTACACCTGTATGTACAACAGAACTTGGCAAAACAGCTTTGCTAAAGGAAGAATTTGCAAAACGAAATGTAAAAGTGCTTGCAGTTAGTATTGATCCGCTAGATAAGCACAACAGCTGGCTGAACGATATCAATGAAACCCAAAATGTAACCGTTGGCTTTCCGCTCATTGCAGATGAAGACCGAACAGTTGCAACCTTATACGATATGATTCATCCCAATGCTTCTTTAACGGCTACCGTACGTTCATTATTTATAATTGGGCCAGACAAACTGGTAAAACTCATGATCACTTATCCTGCCTCAACCGGCAGAAATTTCATCGAAGTTTTGCGGGTAGTAGATTCTCTGCAGTTAACTTCAAACTACAGCGTAGCAACGCCTGCCGATTGGAAAGCAGGTGAAGATTGTATAGTAGTTCCAGCTGTAAGTACCGAAGATGCGATTAAAAAGTTTCCCAAAGGTGTTAAGGTGGTAAAGCCTTATTTGCGCTATACCCCGCAGCCAAATATCGATTAGTTTTTCATGTGTATTCTTAGTTTTAACCCCGGTGAAATTAGGCATCGGGGTTTTTTTATGGGCCGGGCAGCCGTACCCTGTGGCAACGTTCCTTGCGTCGCACTCTTGTACTTTGGGGAAGTATAGCAGCAAGTTCACGTGTTCAACAGTTCACGAGTTAACTACGCCGTTTACATTTAAAAGCCCGTAAACCTTTGAACTTGTGAACTGCTTCAACTTATTCTTAAGTACAAGAGTGCGACGCAACCAGGCCGCCATAAAAAGATTGGCTGGGATACTAAAAAATTGTCTTTTATGGTAGTTTATCGTTTTATTAGATATTCGGGTTTACATGTTACTAAGCTTTTAGATATATTTGGGCCTAAATTTTTTTTATGATCAACACTTCTCTCAAAAAAATTATTATTCCCTTTTTACTACTGAGTGCATTTTTTGTTAATGCACAAACCCCAACACAAAAGCTAACACCAGATCCTAATGTAAAAATTGGCAAGCTGGCAAACGGTTTAACCTATTATATCCGTGAGAATAAAAAGCCGGAAAATAAAGTTGAATTAAGGCTTGTAGTAAACGCCGGCTCTGTTCTTGAAGACAACGATCAGCAGGGCCTTGCGCATTTCATTGAACACATGGCTTTTAACGGCAGTAAACATTTTAAGAAGAATGAACTGGTTAACACACTTCAAAATATGGGTATACAGTTTGGTGCAGACCTAAATGCTTACACCAGTTTTGATGAAACCGTTTACATACTTCCTGTTCCTTTAACAGATACAAGCAATCTGCGCAAAGGGTTAACGGTTCTGCAAGACTGGGCCGGCGGCTTATCGTTTGACAATGATCAGATAGATGGAGAAAGAGGCGTAGTGCTGGAGGAAAGCCGTTTAGGCAAAGGCGCCGAAGACCGTATGTTCAGGAAAATATTTCCCGTAGAATACGCAGGATCTAAATATGCTGAACGTTTACCCATTGGTAAAGACAGCATAATAAAAAATGCAAAATATGATGCTGTAAAAAGGTTTTACAAAGAATGGTATCGCCCCAATCTTATGGCAGTAATAGTAGTAGGGGATATTGACCCCGCTAATATTGAAAAGCTGGTTAAAGAATATTTTGGCGGCTTAAAAAATCCACCCAATGCCCGGGTGCGGCCTGTTGTAAAAGTGCCTGCCCGGCAGAAGCCCGAGGCTGTTGCAACAAGCGATGGTGAAGCAACTAACTTTTTTGTTCAGGTAGAATATCCTTTTTTGCCGGTAAAGCCCGATGTAACAGAAAGCGATTACAGGCAGAGTCTGGTAAAAGGGTTATTTACAAGTTTACTTAATCAGCGATTCGGAGAATTAACGCAGAGTGCAAAGCCTCCATTTCTATTTGCCCAAGCAAGTTTTAGTGGTTATGGCCGTGGCTATGAAGCTTTTAGTGGCTTTGCTGTTGCAGGTAAGGATGGTGCAGACTCTGCATTGATTACAATGACAAAAGAAATTGAGCGGGCAAAGCAATATGGGTTCAGCAATGCTGAATTAGAAAGAGCCAAAAAGCAGATGCTGGCGGGTTTTGAACAATTGTATAATAACAGAGACAAAACAGAATCTGAAAATTTTGCGGGAGAATATATACGCAACTTTACCAAACAGGAAACTATGCCCGGCATAGCTAAGGAATATGAGTTCTATCAAAAAATGGTGCCGGGCATAAAGCTGGAGGAAGTAAATGCAATTGCCAATCCTTTAAAGAATAATGAAAATATTTTTGTGAGCCTGCAGGGTCCATCGCAGGGGGATTACCTACTACCCGATAATCAAACTTTATTAGCCAATGCATTAGCCGCAATGAAAGCAAAGGTTTCGCCACGGGAAGAAAAAGCTATTGCGGCCAACCTTGTAAAAAATAAGCCAGCCCCAGGAACGCTGGTAAGTGAACAAAAAAATGATGTATTGGGTGTAACTGAACTTACTTATGCCAATGGTGTAAAAGTTGTTTTAAAACCTACAGATTTTAAGAACGATGAAATCATTATGACCTCTTTTCATAAGGGAGGTAACTCACTGTACAATGCGGCAGATAAATACAGTGCTGCCAATGCTTCAACCATTGTACAGCAAATGGGTATTGGCGATTTCTCGCCCACCGATCTTAATAAATTTATGGCTGGCAAAACGGCCTCGGCCTCTCCACGTATCGGTGCCTTAAGTGCCGGCATTAATGGTGGTAGTTCCGTAAAAGACTTTGAAACAATGCTTCAGCTGGTTTATCTGTATATTAACACCCCCCGAAAAGACGAAGCCCTATTTAATGCGTGGAAAGAAAAACAAAAATCAGCTACCCAGTTTGCAATGGCTAACCCGCAGACTGCTTTTATAGATACTTTATACAAAACTTTATATCAGAAAAATCCGCTGGGGCCTTCGGGTATTTCCAAGCCTGAGGACTTTGATAAAATTGATTTTGAAAGGTCGCTCGCTATTTATAAAGAACAGTTTGGCAATGCAAATGAGTTCACATTTATTTTTACCGGCAGCATTGATGTAGAAAAAATGAAACCTCTGCTGGCAACCTATTTGGGATCATTGTCGTCCACAGGCGCCCCAGCTGCATTTATTGATAATGGTGTACGGCCGGTAAAGGGTAAAATAGACCTCAATTTTTATAAAGGAACGGAGCCTAAAAGCCTTATACTAACATTTTATAACGGAGAAATACCTTACAGTGAAGATATTGAGCTAAAAGCACAGGCATTAAGCGATATACTAAATATTAAGATCATAGAAGACCTTCGCGAAAAGCTGGGAGCAATATATGGAGGTGGTATTTTTTCAAGCGTAAATAAGTATCCATACAGTAATTATTCGCTGGTGCTGCAATTGCCCTGCGGGCCAGAAAATGTTGACACGCTTATTAAAAGTGCAAACATTGAAATAGAAAAAATCAAAGCCAGCGGCCCTACCGCAGAAGATCTTGCAAAAGTGAAGAAAACCTGGATTGAGCAATATAAAGTACAAATTAAAGAAAACGGTTACTGGAGTAGCAAACTGCAAAATGTTTACTTTAACGGTAGCACGGCGCAGCGAATATTCGATTATGAAATGCTGGTAAACGCTATTAATATTGATGATATTAAAACAACTGCTAACCAGTTAATTAACAACAATAATGTTTTGCAGGCTGTGTTATATCCTGAAAAAAAATAAGTATTATTGTGTTATACAATTTAAGAGACCAAAAAAGGATAAGGAGAAATAACCGGCTCCTTATCTTTTTCTAAGCGTCGAAAGGCTTTTTACAAGGGCTAATCCTTTATTCCTATTATTTTTGTTTGTTTTATTTACTCGTTGAATACATAAAAGTTAAAGATACCTGCTGTAATATGTCATAGCGTCATTGTTGCGTCGCAATCCGTTCGTCGCTTTTGCCGGTATGAGGCTTTCGCGTAATTCTTTTAGGTAGCGCCCCGGCTAAATTTCAATGTCTATTTTGGCAAAATATAAGTTGCAGGAAAGGGATTTTTTTACAATTATGACAAAAAAGTAGAGAATTTTCCTATTGCAATTGATCAGCATACATGCTGCGATCGAATAGTAAAAAATGAGAGGGCAAAACATCTAACTAAACAATTTAAACTGGATCCTGGGCTATTGATAACTGTTTAAACAGCAACCAATGAAAATAATTTTATACTGTTCAATATTTTTAGTTGCCTGCGGGCACGACTTGGTTATACCTTACCAACCGGCACCCGCCGTTCTTTCCAAGCCACCTGCAAATTACCAAAGTATAGAATCTTTTAGAAAACCTGGTATGGATGATTACCAAACATTGATGGCAGCTTATGATAGCCTGAAGGATGGTAATACATTGCAATTTGAAAATAAAACCTATACTTTCAGCCATACACCTCTGCTACATAAAAGTATAAATTTTGTTGGGCCTGCAACCATAACCAGAGAAAATCAAATTACATATTCCTTAAAAATTGGCGCGGACGAAAATTCCAATTTTCTGATTTTAAATTCAACGGATGGAATTATTGCAAACGACAGAATTATCGCTTGTCTCAATCAACAGAATACCGGTGCCACCCAATTGCGTTTTGTTCTTAAAGTTAGTGGCGACACATTGTTTTTAGATAGCCCCTTAAAAAAAACGTTTGGCAATGAGAGCTCCTATCCTGCCGGAACAAAAATATTCAAGAATATCAACTTTTTTTATCTGATCAGTACTGTTAATTTTCCCGGTACAGGCTCTACCTTTACAAACCTTACATTTGATGGCAACAGGGATAATAATAATGGCTCTTTTACCTGGAATTTAAATACGGGAATTTTGTCTCAAAACCCCGGATATACCGTTTACAGGAACTGCACATTTATCAATAGCCCCAATGAAACTATTGTAGGTCATAACGCAAGAATAGAAAATTGTATTTTCAAAAACTTAAATGGCAGTGGATTTCACACTTCCATTGATAGATTAATAGTTACAGAACAGCAGATACATTCTTACATTCTAAACTCAACCTTTGAAAATACCAACCAAATAAACACCCGTATAACTGGGCATAGCGAGGGAGCCATCACGCACAGCAATTCTGGCGGGTACTATACAGCAACAGGAGATGCGTTTATAAATGTTGGCGAAAATGTGCTGGGCATACTCTACCCTTCGGTATCGGTTAACGATTGGGGAACTTCTAACATAGAATTTACCGGCAATGCAATTAATAGTGACAGCAGTAAGATAGTATTTGGAATTTCATCATTGCCCGGCACTATACATGATGTACGCATTGAGCGTAATATTATAATAAGTATGAAAGTTACGAACCTTGATGCACAACTTGCTCAAAGGCCGGATATTGTTATTAAACAAGAAAATGGGGAATAATTTTATTTAATTGTGCAAGTGCCAAAGCTCAAAAATTGATATAAAGTACAAGAGTGCGACGCAAGAAAAGATGCCACTACAACAGAAGTAGGGACCCAAAAAAAACACACCAAGCAAACAAATTAATTTTACTTTTTTATAATGCCCATCTCTTTAATTCTGGAAGCAATTTCCTGGGAGAATTTTTCGGCACCTTTCGTATTCATGTGGTTTACGTCGTAAAAAAGAGGCTGCTTTACATAAGCCGTATCGGTAGAATAATCCCACAAATCAACATTATATTTCTTGAGTATATCTTTGGTAAGCTTTAGCGATTCGTTGTCCTCAAAGGGTTTTACATACATAGGTGAAATAATAACAATAAGAGGAATCCCCGCTTGGGTAACGGTTTTTATAAAAAACTCTAATTTTTCTCTTGCATACTGGTCAATACCATCTCTTCCGGAAGTAAAAACATCGGGCTCTCCTTTTACTTTACTGCCACGTAGTGGCTGGTAACCGTTTATGTTGTCGTTGTCGCGTCTGGAATAGTTGCTTATAATGGAAAGGATAAGAGAGTTATAGGCATACAGTTTTGAAACTTTTGCTTTTTTCAATTCGTTGGGGCACACTTCCTGGGCTAACTGAGCAAAATGCTGGTTGGTTAATACGTAGGGAAGAATCATTCCTGCGAGAATATCGTTGCCAGCCTGACCTGAGCGATAGGCTATTTCCTTCGCAAACAAATCTATGATTATTACTTTAGGCTTATGGCTACCCTCAAGCGCTGCTGGTAAAATTGCTGAATGGTAAATTACGTTTGATGAGTTACGACCGCAGTTATAACAGCTAACACCAAGCGAATCGGTAAAAACTTTGGGATCGTACGTGTGCACGGCCCTGGAGCTGCCATAGATAAGTATATCTTCCTGTGGATCGTTGATTGCATGAGAAAATGCGGCATCGTCTCCCAGGGGTTCATTTTGAAAATAGTATTCTATAATTGATCCCAGGCCTCTGTCTACAACAAACATAATGGCCAGGAGTATAATAACTTTTTTAATAAATTTTAGATATTGACTTTTCATAGATTGATCTTAAAATTGAAAGTAAATAAACTGGCCACCACTAAATACCCCAACAGTAAGCAGCAGGGTTAACAATAAAACATACCCTGTATATCGGATCACCACATTATCGTTACTTATCACTTTAAAGTTAGGGTAAAATTCCTGTATATGCTCTACTACTATCAAAAACCCTACAGCGAATAAAGAATAACCAAAAGCCGATGGCGGCTCCCCTCTAAATAGCCCTCCCGGTTTTAAAGTAAACATTGATTTTATAATATACCACGCATCTTCAAAGTTAGCGGCCCTGAAGAATACACCCGGAATCACAAAAATCGCAAACACGGTAATGCGCCTGAAAAAATTGGCGGTAAATCCTAAAAACTTGTGCACTTTACGCAGAAAAGGGTTTAATAAATTCTCTGTTACAATTATAACGCCATTACATAAACCCCAGAGGATAAAGTTATAACTGGCGCCGTGCCACAATCCACTTATTGCAAAAACAAAAACCATATTAAACGCTTTCATCAGGCTGCCCCTACGGTTGCCGCCCAGCGAAAAATATAAATAGTCCCTAAACCAGGTATTTAGCGAAATATGCCATCGCTGCCACATTTCCTGAAAGCTTTTAGAAACAAGAATGGGCCGCCTGAAATTGGTCATAAGATCATACCCCATCACCTTAGCGGCACCGATGGCAATATCTGAGTATCCGGAAAAATCGCAATATACCCTGAAAGCAAAAAAGAAAGTGGCTATAATCATGCTCATACCGCTGTGGTAATGAGCATTGTTAAAAACGGCATCCACATATATACCAATCCTGTCTGCGACAATCAATTTTTTAATAAAGCCCCAAAGCATAATGCGCAGCCCCTCAACTACCCTGTCATAATCAAAATGTTTTTCCTCATGAAACTGGTGAAGAATATTTTGCGGTCTTTCTATCGGGCCGGCCACCAGCTGTGGATAAAACATTACGTACAACGCATAAATACCAAAATGTTTTTCCGGTTTTTGGTGTCCACGGTACACTTCAATCGTATAACTCATCGCCTGAAACGTGTGAAACGAAAGACCTACCGGCAATAAAATATCCAGATGCGGTATTGGGTTTTTATATCCAAAATCCCCCATCAATAAAGTAATATTGAAGTTTAAGAAATTGTAATATTTAAAAAAAGCAAGTACTCCAATGTTGGCAATTAAACTAAATACAAGAAAGAGCCTTCGCCTTCGCCCCTCACTTTTAGCTATATATATCCCAGCAACGTAATCTACCAAAATGGTAAAGCCAAGTATAAGAATGTAAATGGGTAAAAAGTACATGTAAAAATAACAACTCGCCGCCAACAGCAGCGCCCACCTGTATTTGTGGGGCAGTATAAAAAACAAAGAAGTGACAATAATAAAGAATGCAACAAAGACCAGAGAGTTGAATACCATTCAATATATAGTTTTGGATAAATTTAAGGCGCAATAATACTGAAAAAAGGAACAGGAAAACAAGCCATTATTATTAATCAACAAAAATATCATACCCACTGGCTAAAATATTATAACAGCAATCTTGGCCCCGGCAGCACAGCTACTATCGTCACCGGTTGCGTCGCACTCTTGTACGTTTAGATCACAATTGTACAAAAGCAATCAGGTTTCAAAATTCACCCAAGCGGTAACCCCAGCCAGCTAATGCTTTTTAAAACCAGATGCCCGGCGATAATCCAATTTTTGAGCCTGCGTTTACATTAATTTGTCAACAAATTTCTGCAACCGGTTTTTCAAATTATTTAAATACCCACGGCAATGTTCAAAAGAATTAAAAGCAGAGGAACGTAAAAAATACAAGAGTAACGCCTCTGTAGCAGGTAAAGCCCAACACCAATTCAGAGCTTTTCGCACTGCCAGGCCAAAAATATTTTTTCAGGTATTCAACGATTAATGTTAGAAGCTCTGTTTAAACTCAATGCTTGTTTATCTTCGTGAAAATCTATGATGATGTACCTAAGTAAAATTATCGGTCTACTGTTTTCAACATTTGCTTTTACGCTTTGCAATACACCTGAAAAAAATGCAATATCACCAGCAGATTCGTTGGCAAATCTTGTTAATGCCCCAACCGATACGTCTGTCAATGCAAATCGATCTGCTGTAAGTAGCCAATACGGCGTGTGGAGCGGTGGTGAACTTACCACAACGCAACTCGCACAATACCCCTTTGTAAAAGGTTGGTATGTTGCATACCGGTGGGAAAAACTTGAACCGCAAAAAGACCATTTCGATTGGGCATATTTTGACGATCAAATGAAAACAGCTTTTGATAATAACCTTAATATAGGCTTTATGATTTGGGTAGGGCAGCATTGCCCAATCTGGCTTTATACCAACGGTGTACCCCAGGTAAACACTACTTCAAAAAAGAAACTATCCAGGTTTCCCTTTTATTTAAACCCGCTTTACAAGGAACGATATTTTAATATGCTAAAAGCAGTTGCTACGCATATACAAACAATGCCTCCTGCTTATAAAAACAAGATCATTATGTGGATGAGTGCCGAGGGCAGCACAGGCGATGTTACCCCTTACAAAGGCAAGCCTAATAACGATGTCTACAATATTACGGAAGATCAGTGGCTCGGGTTTAAAAAAGAAACCTGGCTTTACATGCAAAAATTGTGTCAATCCGCTGCTCCACACCTAAATCTGTTGGTAAACCAGGGGAACGATGGACGCTACTTCAACTGGCTGGTAGAAAACATCCCTAACGTGTGGATGAAGGCAGGTAATATCTCGCATACCTACCAGTTTAACGGAGAACTGGAATACTATAGCCGGCTGCAAAAACTAAATGCTAAAACTGCCGCAGATAGCGCATCAAGCAGGCTTCGGGGCGAAATAACTGTTCAGGGTACTTATTTTAACCAGCACGAAAGCTGGAACATGTATGCACTACTAACCTCCTGCCTGCATTTTGGCCTTGACATATTTAACGCTGCACCGAAATATATTATGAACCCTACAGACAGCAGCACATTCAATTTCTTTAATTTTTATGCTGGCCAAAAAGTGGCGGCCACATCGCCCGGTGCTTTTTGTATATTTAAAGATGGGCTCGATGCGGCAGACACAAAACGGTTTCCTGAATCCTTTTACGGACCTATTTTAGACCCCGCCAAGATCGATAATTACAATAAACAAATCCAGCGGAAAGGTAAGGGTGATGATGAAGAGGGCGCAGATCAAAATATTGACCTAAGCAACGCAAAAGACGAAAACCTTTCGCAAATTAGAGTAGATAAAATACTGGCCGAATTTGCCCCTTACGGCGCACAAAGAGGCCAGTACCAAAGCCTTGCAGATTCTGCTATAGATGCAGCCCAGGCTATTAATGATAAAAGTTTAAACCCGGCAAGAAAAAAAGGCAACGAAAAAAATGGCAAATTGCGTAAAAACCCAGAGAGGCAGAAAATAAAAGAAGAAAGAATAAAAAGCTCAGAACCCGATGCAGAAAAAATGCAAAGGCCTACAGAATACCAGCTTAAACGCGAAGCATCGATGATTGTAAATGATATTGGGGTGAACATAATTGCGGATAATTATTACCGCTTTTTAGTACAATATTCACCCAATACTACCAGCCGGGGCTATTGGCGCGTAGGCCCGGGAGATCAGCCTTACGGAAGGTTTGCCCGCGGTTTCAATGCAAAAGAAGGCATGACGGAAATGTATTTCGCACTGGATAAAAAATTCTTTAATGGCAGCACAACCGCACAAAAAGTAACGGTGAAAATAATTTACCTCGATAAAGGAAACGGAAACTGGAGCCTAAATTATTATGGTCCCAAAGGCCGGAAAGAGGCGTACAAAATTAGCTGCACCAATAGTGGTAACTGGATAACAAAAACAGTCTTATTAACGGATGCCATGTTTATTAAGAAGCTTGATCACAGCTGCGACGTATCCATTAAATACCTCGGTGGCGATAACACTATTTTTAATTCGATCGAAATATTACGTTAGGTATATATGTTTTTTTGCCAGGCATTTGTTTTTCATAGCATCGCCTTTCCCCACCCTGGCGGCGCACTCATAATGCAGCCAAAGATTCAACAAAAACGGAAAAGAAAAACTTCAAATTCACGTTTTATCCAAATAAAAAAAGGAACCAATACGGTTCCTTTTTCTTTATATTTCAAATTATTTACTGAACCCTAAAATCAACTTCAAGATCGCCCCACATTAAACTTACCTTGCCAGCCTTATCTATTGTGTAAGTTAGCTTTTCCATGTTCATGCTGCTTTTGCCTGCTTTTACGGTTACTTTAAGCGCATCATCGCCTTTATTTTTCTCGTAGTCAAATGCCCCCCATGTTTTCCATGTTTTATTAAAAATAAGCGTCCACTGATCACCGTTTGCAATAGTGAAAAAAGCATATTTTCCGGCTGGTAATGCCTGGCCTTCTACTTTAACATCCTTACTTGTTTCAAAAACTGTGGCTTCGTTGGCACCTGTGCGCCAAACTTTACCTTCCATTGGTTCCAGATCTTTACCAATCGTTCTTCCTTTAAGTGACGGCTGGCTGTAGTCTATAGAAACTACTGCTCCACTGGCAAGTGTAGCACTTACTTTTGCAGGCGGGCTCGGCCTCTTAGATTTATCCTGCTGCGCACAAGCGCTCAAACTTACCAGCAATATAGCAGATACTGCTGCAAGAGATAACAAATTTTTCATAATAGTATTTTTTTCAAAAACGAAGTTGCGTATAAAAATGCTTAGAAAAAATTTTTTGGTGTAAATGGCCGCAGTTATAACAATATCAAAAGGTTTCCATATTCATTCCGCTGGTCCCAAATACGTTTACGGTCTAATCAAGAAGCGTTTTTGCCTGGCCACTGCGCCATTATTGCTATTAAGCTGCGCCCCATGCTTAGGGGTGCACTTGTGCCAATCATTTCTGTGCAGTAAAACGGTTCATAGCTAATAATGGCAACAACTGCCAACTAACGGCAACAATGAAATAATGCACAATGCTTTCCCGTAAAAATGAATTGAGCAATAGAAAACATCTAACGCCTATATTTGCGGTTCAAAAAAATTTTTGTCATGATAAAAAAAATAACGCTTGCCGCTGTTCTTAGTGTATTTGCATTTTGCAGTTTTGCACAGGAACTAAAAACACCCCAGCCTTCCACAACACAGGAAGTGAAACAAAATTTTGGTCTTGCTAAAATTGAACTCTCCTACTCTCGTCCCGGAATGAAAGGCCGTACTATTTTTGGCGACCTGGTACCTTACGGTAAAGTATGGCGCACAGGAGCCAACCAGGCAACTACGCTTACCTTTGGAGACGATGTAACAATCGGAGGCACCAAAATACCTGCAGGTAAGTACGGTTTACTTACCATCCCTGACGCATACGAGTGGACAATTATTATTACCAAACAAACCGATGTAACCAGCCCTGCAGCCTATAAGCAGGATCAGGATGTGGTTCGTGTAAAAGTAAAACCTGTTGACCTTGGTTTTCCGGTAGAAACATTTACGATAATGTTTGGTAATGTAACTGCAACAAGTTGCGATCTACAGATCATCTGGGATAACACGGTTGCTACGCTTCCCATTACAACGGACGTTGATACAAAAATTTCTGCCCAGATTAAAGAGCTGATGGAAAATGATAACCGCCCTTATTTTGAAGCGGCGATGTATTATCTGGAATCGGGCAAAGACCTTAACCAGGCTGTTACCTGGCTGGATAAAGCAGCGGCACAAACACCTGGTGGTTTCTGGATTCATTATCAGAAAGCACGGGCACTTGCAAAGCTTGGCAAAAAACAGGATGCGCTGGCTGCTTCCAACAAATCTGTTGAACTTGCAAAAGCAGCAAAGAATGATGATTATGTAGCGCTGAATATGAAGCTGCAGGGTACACTTAAATAAGTATATATTTTTTCACTAAAAGAGGGTGCCACATTTTAATGTAGCACCCTCTTTTAATTTTATAATTCATTAGATATTTCAGTTAGAAAGGGTTTAATCTCTATGTTGCCATCTGTAGTTTTTCATGGCATCGCCTGTTGTGTCACTCACTTGTACGTTCGTAACATTTAGCAGCAATCAGCGGTCAGGTATCAAGTATCAGCAAATAGAATTTAATATTTTATTTTCTTAGCAAAATGCTGACTCCTGATTGCTGAAACCTATTCATTAGTACAAGAGTGCGACGCAAGGAACGATTACCAATGTACTTAAGCCGGGCCCAAAAAAATTGTATTATTTATACAGCACCTGCACGGTCTCCCTGTCCTGTTGTTTTAAAACTATTTCTTTACCCGCAACCATGTTCTCCAGTAGCTTACCGTTGTAGTGCCGAATGGTTAAAAGGCTTAATCCCTTTTCCACCTGAACATCGAAAATGCCGCTGGCTTCGGCGGCCAGCTGATCAATTTTTTCCGGCTTATCGTCAAGGCAAATCTGCAAACTGATGGCACCTGTTTGAATTAGGTTAGGCTTTATTTTTATGTGTGCAAATATCTCGTATAAACGGCTCATGGGCTGCTCGCCAACAAAAGAAAAATCCTGGCTGTGCAGGTGCATCAACGCCTGATCCTGTTTAACAATAACAATGGGTGGTAAATTTTTTACCTGCTTTTTATAGATGGTTGTGCCCGCCAGGGTAGCATCCAAAAAACACTTTACGTGAAGCGGAATACCCTTGTTCTGTAAGGGTTTGATGGTTTTTGGATGTATAACCTGTGCGCCGTAATAAGCCATTTCAATTACCTCGTCAAAGCTAAGTTCACTGATGAGTTGCGCGTTGGTAAACTGTTTCGGGTCGGCACTCATTACGCCTTCTACATCTTTCCAGATGGTAAGGCTTTCTGCATCTAATAAGTTGGCAAAAATGGCGGCACTAAAATCACTTCCTTCGCGGCCAAGTGTGGTACTTTCATTCTCATCGGTTGAGCCGATAAAGCCTTGCGTAATATAAATGTTGGAGGTTGGCTGTTCATTGGTCGTAACACCCCATTCCTTCTTTAATTCATCTACTTTTTGCTTAGTATATTCCCAGTCAATTATTGCGTCGCGAAAGTTATCATCGGTGCGTATGATATCTCTAACATCCAGCCATTTGTTTTCAATTTCATACTCATTTAAAAAATGACTGATGATGCATGTACTGAGCAATTCGCCCACACAAACCACCTGATCATAATAATAATCATATTCACGAACAGGCTTATCGTGCAGCAGCCATTCTGCCTCCGTAAAAAAATCATTTAACTGTTCCAGGCATCTGTTAAAATGGGTAACTAAAATATATTTGGCTGTGTTTATATGCTGTTTCTTTATTCCTTCAAAAAGCTGCAGCGCCTCATCTTTATTGCCCGCAAAAAATGCTTCAGTTACTTTTTCAAGCGCATTGGTGGTTTTGCCCATGGCAGAAATAATGATCATCAAACGTTCGCCTTTAAAACCATTCAGCAGGTTCTTTAAATTTTGAATCCTTTCTACATTGTTTACACTTGCACCACCAAATTTGAATACTTTCATAAGAATCTTTTGAAACCTTTTAATTTTTTTACAGAGTTGTTGAACAAAGATAGGGGGAATGAATTTTCAACGGTTTCTATAAAGTTACTTTTGCAGCCAAACAAAGCCACATGAATATTAGCCGAAAAGTATTAACCCTTGATGAGTTCACCATTCAGCAGTACCGAACTATTCCAAATGCAACCGGCGAATTGAGCAGTTTGTTAAGGGATATTGGCCTTGCCTCCAAACGCGTAAATGTAGAAGTGAACAAGGCCGGCCTCGTAGATATTCTTGGCGATGCCGGCATTACCAACGTACAGGGCGAAGATGTAAAGAAACTGGATGTGTTTGCCAACAAACAGTTTATGGGGGTAATGAAACACGGCATCAGTTGCGCAGGTGTAGCCAGCGAAGAAATGGACGATATTGTGATCTTCGACGATGAAATTAGCAATAACAGCAAGTATGTGGTAATGTTCGACCCTGTAGATGGCAGCAACAACATAGATGTAAATATTTCTATCGGCACCATCTTTGGCGTGTTTAAGAGAAAAAGCAAGCCCGGCGGGCCATGCACTAAAGAAGATTTTCTGCAGCCCGGCATTAACCAGGTTGCTGCAGGTTATGTAATTTACGGTTCCTCCACCATGCTGGTGTATGCCACGCGCCGCGGCGTAAATGGCTTTACACTCGATCCTTCCATTGGCGAATATTGTTTAAGCCACCCCGATATGAAATGCCCCGAACAGGGAAAAATCTATTCAGTAAATCATGGCAATTTTTTCCAGTACGACGAGTTTGTACGCAAGTATATTACCGAATGCCAGCACAAAACAAAAGAAAACGGCGGCCCATACTCGCAGCGCTATTTTGGAAGCATGGTGGCCGATCTTCACCGCAACCTTATCAAGGGCGGCATCTTTATGTACCCCACCACCGCCGATAACCGCAACGGCAAGCTGCGCCTGCAATACGAGTGCAACCCGTTTGCATTTATCATAGAAGTAGCCGGCGGCAAAGCAACGAACGGTAAAGACCGCATTCTCGATATTCAGCCAACCGAACTACACCAGCGCACCCCATTATTTATCGGCAGTACGTCAATGATCGAAGAGCTGGAAAGTTTTAAAAATTAGTTTTTTAGCAATACAATTTTTTGGGCCATGCCGCAGTATTCTATGGCATCGGTTGTTGCGTCGCACACTTGAACAATTTAATCTTTATGCAGCTTTCATCTTAGCGTAGATTATAGAAAATGTAACGATCTTAAACAGCGCAAAGAACGAACAAAAAGCCCATTTAACGATCTTTTTGAAACCCGGTAAATAAAATTATAAATTGGATTGGCGACACTAACAATATAAAAAAACGAATTGAAATTAACTGGCTATCAACTGTTTAGAAAATTATGAAATATAAATGATGTCGCCTATATTTGTGTTACCGGCCATTTTATTATGACACTTCACGACCTTAAAGTAAAGCACGACAAATTGAAGAAGCTTGACGGCGGCGGACTTTTTAAAAGTGCGACTTACAAAACGTTTGGTTCAGACACTCAAAGATACAAATTCAACTCTTGTTTGACAGAAGACAGTTTACAAAGTTTTGAAAAATCTTTTAGTTTGACACTTCCTACTGACTATAAGAATTTCCTAACTCAAATTGGCAATGGTGGCAGCGGCCCTGCTTACGGACTTCTTCCATTATTGGACTGGAACATTGAACTTGAAATAAACGACAATAATTTTCTATCTACAGACTTCCCTCTCCTTGACAAATGGAATGTTACGCAAGACTTTGACATGGACGATGATGACTACACAGAAACGGAAGAATTTCAAAAATGGGAAGAAGAATATTTTTCAAATAGACACATTACAGGTAGTATTAGAATTTGTCATTATGGTTGTGCCATTTACTACTTGCTTGTTGTGAAAGGTAAAAACGTCGGACAAATTTGGGTGGACGACAGAGCAAATGATAATGGAATTTATCCTGCTATTTTAAAATCAAATGGCAGACGATTGACATTTTTTGAATGGTACGACGAGTGGTTAACTGAAAGTATAATTCAGTTTTCTTGACAAAAAACGGCCGGTAACATGGGGTTTTGCAATATTGGGGCAGGACGTTGTTATCTTCATCTTTAGCAACATGGCAGAAGTAGTTCGGGCAGGACAAACATCGGTGGGCTTTTGGTCGTAATCTTGTACATTTGTTTTTCAATCGGCAGCGGTTCCGGGCTTGACGTTTTTCAAATCCCCCAACATCGCAAAGCCCTGTTCGTTGCCTGCCATATTGTGAGACCGTTCAACTTGTAACATTTTGACTTTATAAACGTTTATCCGACAAAATAATTCATGCGACCAAAACTCATTTTAATATTCATCCTTTTTTTAAATCAAATCCAAGCACAGCAGAAAAA
>JBBRDW010000034.1:0-37269 GCA_038203525.1 Chitinophagales bacterium
GTTGACCGGCACTTTAAAAAAATTGTTGAAATTCCTTTTCCGGGTTATATAATATTAATAACATAACAATAGAATTATGGGATTGTGGGAAATATTTAAAGAATGGTTTTTAAGTCTGGGTACAAAGTATGGTGTTAATCCATACATATTTGGCGGAATTTATATTGGGGCTATCCCGCTTTTTTTTCTTTGCCTTGGCTGGACGGTGAAAAATATACGGAACAAAAAGCCTTTTGTAATTCCTGTATTGTTAACCGGGCTGTGCTTTATATCCGCTTATCTGTACCTGATAATAGTTGGCAAAAATATTCCCGTTTGGGTGTATATTTTTATAGCGGTTATGGTTGCCTATAGTGTGTATTCAACTTTCAAAAAAATAAACGATAAATCAAATGCAACTTAAGGTTACTGACCAAGGGATAAATTAGTGCGTTTGTATTTTGCTCCTTATTGATAAAATGTACAAGAGTGCGACGCAACCAAAGCTTAATTGAAAAATTTCTGCCCGGTCCATAAAAAAACTGTTCACTAATTTATCCGTTATTTACGATCCTCTTCCATTTTAAATTTCGAGGCTATCTTTTTAATCCCGTTTTTTCCATGACCGGATTTTGGTGAATGGCAGTTTTAATAAAAACCAAATCGTTAGTTCCTCCGGCTTATTGTATGAGGGAACACCAAGAATTACATCTTTGTTTAAATTATCCAGCGTTGCAGTTCGATGCATCCTGTCCCAAAATGAAAATATTACCGAGTAATTAGAATCTGTTTCCTGTTTAACAACAGAGTGGTGAATGCCGTGCATTCTTGGTGTAACAATTAGCTTGTTTAATACTTTTTCAAAAGCCAGTGGTAATTTCCAGTTGCTGTGGTGAAATTGGGTGGCGGCTTCAAAAATAATCTCATATATCACCACCATCATCGGCGTTGCGCCGCTTAGTAAAGTAACAGCACCCCGGAAGAAAACCGAGCCAATAAGTTCTCCAAAATGAAAACGAAAAGCTGTGGTAATATCCATATCCAAATCTGTATGATGCACTAAATGAAAGCGCCACAAAAAAGGGATCTTATGATTTAGAATATGCCATACATAATTTCCATAATCAAGTATTAAAAAGGTAATGATTGCCTTTGCCCATAAAGGCAAAGTATTAAAGTAATTTAACCCAACCTGCCACTCCTGATTTCTATACGCCATCCAAACTATTACTGGTAAAAAAGCAAATCTTAATAATACAAATGAAGGAATAGATACCACCGTATTAGTAACTATTCTTGAAAATCTTTGCTGAATTCTTTTCCTCAGTTGAAACTTTGTTTCCAGCATAAACAGGAACAAAAAAATCAGAACCAATATTGGCGTTCCTGCTTCATTGAAAATTTTAGGTACCATAACTTATCATCTTTGCTTAGCCAAATATTGATTCACAAAAATTAACAACATCCGCCGCCATCATAAAACCATGTGGAAGGCGAAATAAAAATATCAGTTCTGTTAAGACCTGCCAAATTAACAGCGGTTTTATCACATACAGCCATCGGCTGATTGGGTAAAAGTACATGTCCGTTATTATCATCAAAACTTTCTTCATTGCCATAGTAGATGGCCGTTCTGCCGGTAAATACACATGGTCCGTCTGCGGGCATGGGGTCTTTAATGGCGCATACTTCTACGCTTTCAATATAAATTAATTTATCGGTAGCATAATGAGCAGGGGCAAGAATACGATAAGGCCGTTTGGCTCTTATTTCAATAGTTCCAAAACCAATTTCTGCGATCATGCGGATGTATTCATTCAAAGGCAAGGCCCCGCTTAAACACAACGCTCTTAATTGTTCATCATTCTGCAATGCTACCGGCATTTCCGTTTCACAAGTCGGATCGCTTAATACCAGTCTGCCCCGGGGTTTAAGCACACGATACATTTCTTGTAGTGCCAGCTTCAGTTCCTCCTTTTTAAAGATATTGAACAGGCAGTTTTGCGCTGCAACATCAATGCTGTTATCATCAATTGGCAAATTCAATGCATCGCCTTTAAGTAACCTAACAAATTCACTTTTAAACCAGGGATTTAATTTTTCCGCTTCTATAAAATTATTTTTACTTGCCTGTAGCATTTCATCCACCACATCCACTCCGGTTACACCGCCTTTTTGACGGCTGAAATAAGCAAATTGCAATAACTCCATTCCACCACCTACTCCCACGTATAAAATTTTTGGATTGTTTACCAGGTCTCTCGGGTTAACAGTGCTGCCGCAACCATAATTCATTTGCTGCATGATTAGCGGCATATTCAATCCTGGAAGTAGCCATACAGGGGTTGTGGTACAACACAAACCCAAATCAGGTTTTTCTGCTGCTGCTTTGTAAACATTCTTTGTTGTCTCTAAATAGGTGGTAATCATTATTCTTAATTTAGGCTTAAACTGACTTACTTATTAAAAATATCTAACAATAAATTGTAGCCATTGCTGCACGGGAATAAAATACTTATTCAAGCTCTGATACTTTTAAAATTTAATTTTCATCTCATTTTTTTAATAAAATTAAGCAAAAAGAAAATTGAGAAATATAGCCATCTTCTTATCCACGCCCAACAATATTTTTAACGCAATTGTTCTGGAAACAAGCCTTGAGTCGCTCCAAAATAGTGAAGGTGTAATAAAGTTAGTTTCCTGTTAGGCAATCCGTATTTTTACTAAATCAACCATTGAGTTTAGTAAAGGCGGGCTAATATCGGGTTATTTTATTTGAAGTTTATTTTTGAGGCCTGCAAAAAAACGGGCTCTGCTAAAAAAGGGTATCGGCGAAAATAAAAGTGGACAAACCGAGTCAAACTCTCGATTTATCCACCTTCGTGCCCGGGACTGGATTCGAACCAGCACATCCTTGCGAACGCTGCGACCTGAACACAGTGCGTCTACCAATTTCGCCACCCGGGCATTTCAATATTAATTCAGGATTGCAAATATAGAACAAGGTACTACTTAACAAAAACCATTTTCTATAAAACCATTAAACTGCATCCGCGTATATCACTGTTGTCTATACGCCCATGTACTTCAAAACTACCGTCTTCGAACACTGTGCCTGTATCGTCGGTAGCAATAAAGCAACAACTATCCACATTGGCAAGATCTATTATATTCAAGATGCCTCTCCCCTTCTCTTTCACAGCCAGGGGATCTTCCTCATCCCTTATCATCACTTTCATCCATGGCGGACAATAGTACCGGCCGGAGCCCTTGGAATAAGCCTGGCTCAAAAGTTCTGTCATGCCATATTCAGAGTGAATAGTGGCTATACCGAAATTTCTGCAAAGTATTGCATGAACTTCTGTTCTTGTTAACTCTTCACGCCTGCCTTTCATTCCACCGGTTTCCATAACTATGGTACTTTTTAACTGCATAGGGTGAATTTCTGAAAAGTCAAGCATGGCAAAGGTTACACCAATCAAAAGCGTTTTTTGTTGTTGCATTTCCAGTTCAGCTAAAACATTTTTCAGGTCTTCAAAATTGTGTAAATAAAAGCCGCTTTTTGGATGTTCACTGTTATTTATCAGTTCGCTGACCATAAGGATAAGAGAAGAATTTGTACGCTCAAGATACGATGGTAACAAACCAATTATGCACCAGCTTTTGATGTCTCCATAAAAAAGCTCGAAAGCTTTATTAAAACTTTGCCGGTAAATGTCGGTTTTTTTTACGTAGTGTTTGCTTTGGATACTTTTTGTGGTGCCGCTACTTTCAAAAATGTTTTCTGCCTCAAATTTCCCGCAGGCAACTTTATGTGTTTTAAAAAAAGAGATAGGTAAAAATGGAATATTATTAATTGCAGATATAGATGCAATATCAATCTTTAATATATCGTTCCATTGATTATAAATTTTATTACCGGCGTATTGCTGCCGCATAATATTTAACGCTTTTACTGTAAAGGATTGCGTTTCAGCGAAAATATTGTTAACAATTGCAGGTTGCTGCATGATGGGTTGCCCTCTTTTATCTAAATTTGAAGTGAAAGTAAAACAAATGAAGAAATTAATCCTTACAGTTTTGGTTATAGCAGCGGTTGGGGTAGCATGCCAAAAAGATAAATTTAATACCAAACCAACCCTGGAGTTTAAAACCGTTAATTCAACTGTAATAGGGCCCGGACAGCAGCTTATTATTACTTTAAGGTATACGGATAAAGAGGGCGATATTCAGAATAAAATTTATTTACAGAAACAGGTAAAGGATTGCATAAGAGATACCATCGGAACTAATTTGGCAATTCCAGGCAATGTACCCGAGAAAACGAATTCCGAAGGTGATATTGTGATAAGCTATTCCTACAGCCCCGATCTAACTTATCCACCAATTGGCGAGCCATCCTGCCCGGGGAATGATACCTGCATTTACAGGTTTGTACTACAGGATAAAGCCGGCAACGTAAGCGATACAGTTTCAACCCCGCAGATCGTAATTTTAAAAAGATAAATGCTGAAAAAGCTTGCTCAATTTATATTCTACGGAAATTACTTTTACGGCTTCTGTACGGTTTCATTAGCTGTTGAAGCCAGTATGCAACAGAATCTACCACTAAATTCATGGTATTTTTATTTGCTGCTGTATTTTGGCACTGTTCTTTTTTATACTTACGCTTACGTAAAAGAACGCGATACAAGGTTTACCAATAACCGTAATCGTTGGTATAAAAGAAACAGGAAACTGGTAAAAAACCTACAGTGGGTGTTAATGATCATCTGTATTTTTTTGGCATCAACCCTACTTATTGTAAACTTCAGGCACCTTGTTTCCTTAACACCCATCCAAATACTTCCGCTTATTATTACAGGTCTTACAGCATTATCCTATTATGGATTTCCTGTTATTGGGGCAAAAAATATTAATGTGCGCAAAACGGGATGGTTTAAGCCTTTCGCCGTTGGCCTCGTTTGGGCCGTTGCTGTAACCTATGTACCTGTTCTGTGGAACCAGGTAGAACGCAACACCCCCTATACTTTCAGCGCAATTAATTTCTGGTTATTTACAAAAAATTTCATGTATATAAGCACTTTAGCTATTTTATTTGATATTAAAGATTATGCCGCAGATCATAACCGCAGGATAAAAACTTTTGTGGTAAGAGTAGGTTTGCGCAAAACTATATTTTCCATTATTATTCCTTTAACGCTGCTGGGTTTTATATCGCTGATACTTTTTGCAAACCTGAAAGGCTTTCCGCTTTTGCGTATTGTTATAAACAGTATTCCATTTGTGTTGTTGATAATAGTGGCTTGGAGTATGCAGCGCCGTAAACCTATAATCTATTATCTTGCGGTGATTGACGGGCTAATGCTGGTTAAAGCATTGTGTGGTATTACGGCATCGTTGCTTGCGCAGTAACGCAAAGAAATATTTTTGTTACAAGCTGCAGATCAGGTGGCATCGCACGTTGTGTCACTCACTTGTACGTTTGGAACATTTTTGAGCAATTAGCGGCCAAGTGTCAGGGTTCAGCAAATAGAATTTAATGTTTTATTTCCATAACTGAATGCTGATTGCTCGTTGCCGAAACCCATTCATAAGTACAAGAGTGCGACGCAACGAAAGCTAAATCAATGGATAAATGCCCGGTACATAAAAAATAAATAACGGATCAATACAATTAATAAAACAGCATTATGGCCAAAGAAAAGAAAGTAAAAGAGAAAAAAAGCAAATCGCTGCTAACAGAGAACTCGATGAGTTTTCTTAAAAACTATGTTAATAATGCGTCTCCCGTTGGGTTTGAAAGCGGCGGCCAAAAACTATGGCTCGACTATTTAAAGCCTTATGTTGATACACACTTTACCGACCCTTACGGCACAGCAGTTGGTGTAATAAACCCAACCGAAACATTTAAAGTAGTAATTGAAGCGCACGCAGATGAAATAAGCTGGTTTATTAACTATATAACCGATCAGGGATTGATTTATTTAAAAAGAAACGGTGGTGTTGATCACCAGGTTGCCCCTGCGAAACGGGTAATTATTCATGGTAAAAAAGGGCCGGTTAAAGCAGTATTTGGCTGGCCCGCTATACATACCCGCAGCGGACAGGCAGACAAAGAAAACCAACCTAAAGTGGAAAATCTTTGGCTCGATTGTGGCGCACGTTCCAAAAAAGAAGTAGAGGCATTAGGCATTCACATAGGCGCTGTAGCTACGTACGAAGATGGCTTTGAAGAACTGGCACACGATTATTATATTGGTCGTGCCTTTGATAACCGCATAGGCGGTTTTATGATTGCTGAAGTGGCCAGGCTTTTAAAAGAAAACAATAAGAAATTACCCTTTGCCCTGTACATAGTAAATGCAGTTCAGGAAGAGATTGGTTTACGTGGCGCAGAGATGATAGCCCGACGTATAAAACCAGATATTGCAATTGTTACGGATGTTACCCACGATACACAAACTCCTATGATCAACAAAATGATTGAAGGTGATGTTTCCTGTGGAAAAGGGCCTTCGCTGGCATATGGTCCGGCTATTCACAACTTACTGCTTAAAGTAGTGGAAGATGTAGCCGATAAGAAAAAAATAAATATCCAGATGCGGGCATTAAGCCGCAGTACCGGTACAGATACTGACAGTTTTGCCTATGCAAATGATGGCTGCCCTTCGGTGCTCATTTCTATTCCGCTGCGTTATATGCACACACCGGTTGAAATGCTTCATAAAAAAGATATTGAAGATACTATTCAGCTCATGTACGAAACATTGCTGGTGCTAACGCCTAAAACCAATCTTAGCTACCATTAGCATTATTATTCTAATTTATAGCATATAAGTTTTGTAACATTGTTCTGCCATAGGGCAGAACTTTTTTATGTACCTGAAGCGCCTGTTTAATCATAACAAACTCTTGTTCGGCGTAATTGTTTTATTTGCGGCAGTGCAGCTTATAAACAATATCCGGCAGGATATTGCAATTTCGCCAGTGTACAGTTATGGCATGTACTCCAGCCCTATTACACCATCAGGGTCTTATATTGTTCCGGAGATTTTTGTAAACGGAAAGCAGTTGTTGACGAAAGACTTTACGCCGCAACAATGGGATAATATCACCTTACCGGTTACAAAATTTTACGCCCAGCAACAGTGGAACCAAAATCAATGGCAGCAGGATATACGCCGGCTCCTCCCCTTTTCAGACTCCTTAAAATTTGTAAATAATATTACTGAAAATGAATTTAGAAAATGGTATGCTGCGCATGTACAAGCCATCACTCAAAGTACCGCCGACTCTGTAAGTATTGTATTTACTAATTATTATTTCGATGGCTTATCATTTAAAAAAGCCAGTAACTATTGAAAAAAGATTTTAAATACCAAATCATTCAATATTACTGTATCATCTTCTACGCGCTGATGATTTACAAATGGCATAATGGCTTATTCCTTTACCAATTTCAGCCTTCTTTTTTTTATACGCGGCAAGATCTCGTTACATGGCTTTTTATGCAAACAGGCATACATCAGTGGCTACTTAATAATGCCAGCAGCTGGGTATTATTTGATATTGCCTTCTATGCCTTACCCTTTTTATATTTAATACATTATAAAAACAATAAAAGCAGTTCATACCTGTCAGCATGTTTAATGTTGCTCGTAAACTGGTGTTACCTGCAGGCTTATACCCTTTTCCCTACCAATTCAATGGAAGGCTATATTGCCTGGCTGCTATTTCCATTTGTTTTTTTAGCCCACGGCAAAAAATCGTTCCAGCTTTTATTTGAAGGCCTCCGTTATTTTTTTCTTTTTTGGTTTGTTTCTGCAGGTATGTGGAAACTGGCGCAGGGCGGTGTTTTTAGTATTACACAAATGAGCGGTGTATTACTATACCAACACAATCAATTGCTTACCAGCTCTCCTGATTACTGGCAGTCGAAACTCATATTATATTTCATACAAAATCCCTTGACAGGATGGCTGCTTTATCTGTCTGCTACCCTTCTGGAGCTTTCTTTTTTTATTGGTTTTCTAACAAAGAAATACGACCGTTTGCTAATTATTTTATTTCTCTTTTTTCTTCTATTGGATTATTTAATTATGCGCATTCCTTATTTTGAAGTTTGTCCCCTGCTGCTCACACTTTTGTTTAACGATTCCAATCTTCCTCAAAATGAACATTCTACATTTACATTTGTTAAAAAAGAGTGAAGCCTTTTTTTTAAAAAAAGCTAAATTTGCCTCTCATGAGTAATGGTAGAAACGTACGTATTGCAATTTTAGACCTCAATGCCGGGCATGAAAACCAGGGAATGCGATGCATTCGTGAGATTGTTAACCAATGGAGTGAAAATAACGGTTACAACTTAATTCTTGATGAGTTTGATGTTCGTCAGCATTCCAAAGTCCCCGATCTTTCTTACGATATTTATATTTCTAGCGGCGGCCCCGGGTCTCCCCTGGAAAGTGCAGGATTAGAGTGGGACAATAAATTCTGCCACTGGATTCAACAGGTACAAAAATGGAACGCCAACGTGGCCAATTACCCCAAGAAACATGTCTTTTTTATCTGCCATAGTTTTCAAATTGCATGCAGGCATTTTGGTATAGCCGAAGTTTGCCCCCGCAGGTCCACAGCATTTGGGGTTTTCCCTATACACATGCTCGAAGACGGTCTCGAAGAAGCGGTTTTCGATGGTCTCAATGATCCGTTTTACGGGGTTGACAGTCGCGATTTTCAGGTAGTTGAACCCAACCATAACCGCATAAAAGAAATGGGCGCAGCCATACTTGCCATCGAAAAGCAACGGCCACATGTGCCCTACCAAAGAGCCATAATGTCGGTTCGTTTCAATGAATGGTTTATCGGAACGCAATTTCATCCTGAGGCAGATGCAATTGGTATGACGATGTACCTGCAGCGAGAAGACAAAAAGAAGATCGTGATTGAAAACCACGGCGAAGAAAAATGGAAAAACATGATCGAGAATTTAAACGATCCAGCGAAGATTATGGCTACTTACCTCCATATACTACCCAACTTTTTAAATATTGCCACATGTGAAATGGTAGAAAATTAAATACAATTTTTTGGGCCGGGCTAAGGTTTTTCATATCATCGCCTGTTGCGTCGCACACTTGTACATTCTTTTTCATCATTGAGCAAAAAACAGCCAACATACAAGCCGCTGTTGCTCGTTTTAAATAAAGACCCGCTATTGTAAAAAGCAATCTTTTCTACCCAGGTACCTTTCAACCAAACCACACTTTGCAACCAGGCAATTAACTCTTGTCATATCTTTAGGCTTACTTTCCAATCAATCAATACAAGTTTATGACGCCGGAAATGCTCAGGGAAATTCCATTGTTTGCAACACTCAACCCCGAAGAGTTAGAAGATTTACTGCAAAAGCTGGAAAAGGAAGTATTTCCACCCCATACCCCAATCTTCTGGATGGATGAACCCGGCGAAAAACTCTTCCTGATAGAGAAAGGCGAAGTGCGCATCAGCTACACCAATAAAGACGGTAAAGAAATTACTCTGGGCATACAGGGCGAAGGCACTTTTTTTGGCGAACTGTCTTTGCTAGATGGTGGCCCGCATACAGCTACTGTTCGTGCCATAACAGAAACCACCGTTTATACCATTAGCCGCGTTACTTTTTACAGCTATTTAGATAAGCATCCGCAGTTTTCCCGCACGCTGCTAGCGGTACTTGTAGACAGGCTTAGAACCAATATTTTAAACATGCATCCGCTTTTGAAAGAAGCCCGGGTTACATCGTACGAGCCGGCTGCTTTTCGTAGGTTTGTTGACAAAGCTGCACGGTTTGTTTCCAGCAGTCGCTTTCTAATTTCTGCCGTAATCTTTTTAGCGTTTTGGATTATAGCTCAAACCGTGTACTACCAAACTGTTAGTAAAGGGATTGTTAGTTTGGGAGACACCCCTCCTACTTTCTTTTTCCTGGGTTTTATACTCACCGTTTCATCTTTCCTGTTCACCATTTTGGTACTAACAAGCCAGCGTGGCCTTGCCGAACAAGACAGGATAAGGGCCGATATAGAATACCAGGTAAACCTGAAAGCACAGTCGGAAATAATGCGCCTGCAGCTAAAAATGGACGAAGTACTTAACCTGCTCGAAGAAAAAAATAAAATAACTGGCAAATAAAAGTTGGAGCGCTTAATAACCCATTGGTTAATTGAACAACCTTAAGAATGCGGTCTACGGTCGCCATGAAAACTGCACGTACAAGAGAGTGACACAACGGAAGGTTCTATGAAATGCTATCACTATTTACAAAAAATGTCTCAATAAAAATCGACGAAAAGTTAGCAAACTTCTCTCCACCACATACATTAAAAAGAAAGACCTGCTATACTTTTTTCGATTCCGGCAATACCCAGTCAGGCCTTATAAAATGGCAAGTATAACCGTGCGGGTGCTTTTGCAAATAATTTTGATGTTCTTCTTCAGCATCCCAAAAATCTGATGCTGGAACAACTTCGGTTACAATAGTTCCCGGCCATTTGCCCGATGCATTCATTTCCGTTATTAAATCCTTTGCTGTTTTCTTTTGTTCGTCATTCAAATAAAAAATAGCCGATCGGTAAGACATGCCCACATCATTTCCCTGCCTGTTAACGGTTGCAGGATTATGAATTTGGAAGAAAAACTCCAGCAGCTTACGGTAAGAAATTTTTTTCGGATCGAAAGTAACCGCAATGCCCTCAGCATGGGTGCCATGATTACGGTAGGTAGCATTTTTTACCTCTCCGCCCGTGTACCCAACCACTGTTTTGCTTACGCCGGCAAGATTTCGTAACAATTCTTCTACTCCCCAGAAACAGCCACCGGCCAATATTGCTTTTTCGTTTTCCATATAATTTATGTATTTAAACTGTCTCGTCAAATCAACTTTAAAGCCAATCTGTTTTGATGGCATGTTGACAGGAAAAAAGGTTTAGCCATCAAAAACTACCTATTTAACGAAACCGTCTGTAACGAAACATTACAAACTGTAAAAAGTTTTTTGAGCCAGGCGAAAGTTTGCATTGGCATCTTCGTTATGTCACTCTCTTGTACGTTGATCTTATATGTTGAGCACCAACAGCTCATCCATAACTGTGCATTTAAATATCAAACTTCAAAATGTAAAAAGCTTTGAAAATTTATGCTGCCTACAGATACACAAAACCAAAAAAATCCCGAACACTTTTCAGTATCCGGGACTTTAATTTTTACCTTTTCCTGTAGAGCGTACGGGAATCGAACCCGTGATTCCTCCGTGAAAGGGAGGTGTCTTAACCCCATGACCAACGCTCCATTCAAACCAAAGAAAATTACCGATTACTGCAATCGGCTTTTTGATTTGGGAGTGCAAAAATAGGCGCATGGGCTTAACCGCCAAAATTTTTTTAACTGTACTTCGTTAGAAACGTTGTAACCATCAATGCTGCCATGCCTTAAAATGCTTGCTAACGTTGGCTTTTAACTGATAAAAGCTTTTTAATATACTGCGTAGTTGCTCAATAAATATATGCAGTACAAGAGTGCGACGCAAGGAACGGACAATAATGTTCCTAAAGCCGGGCTCTAAAAAAATTACCCAACTCGTGACCATTTGGATTTAGATAAACAAAATTTATAAAAGAAAATATCCTGAATCCCTGTAAATTCGCCATGTTTTTTAAAACTTAAATAATCAAAATATGAGCACAGTAAAAGTTGCGATCAACGGTTTTGGACGTATCGGCCGTTTGGTTTATCGTCAAATCTACAACATGGAAGGAATTGATGTGGTTGCAATTAACGATTTAACCAGTCCTAAAGTATTAGCACATCTTTTAAAATACGACAGCGCACAGGGCCGTTTCGATGCCAATGTTACCGCTACAGATGATTCGATAGTTGTAAACGGCGATACCGTTAAAATATATGCACAGAAAGATCCTGCACAAATTCCATGGGGCGCCCACCAGGTAGATGTGGTTATTGAAAGCACCGGTTTTTTTACCGATAAAACAAAGGCTGAGGCACATATTACTGCCGGCGCAAAACGCGTAGTAATCTCTGCACCTGCAACCGGTGACCTTAAAACCGTTGTATTCAATGTTAACCACAGCATATTAGATGGCAGCGAAACAATTATCAGTTGCGCAAGTTGCACTACAAACTGTTTAGCGCCCATGGCAAAAGTGCTGAATGATAATTATGGTATTGTTACAGCTATTATGACCACCATTCATGCCTATACAAACGATCAGAATACATTAGATGCACCGCATGCAAAAGGCGATCTTCGTCGTGCAAGAGCTGCTGCAGCTAACATAGTTCCAAACTCAACCGGCGCCGCTAAAGCAATAGGGCTCGTACTTCCAGAGTTGAAAGGAAAATTAGATGGAAGTGCGCAGCGTGTTCCGGTAATTACAGGCTCATTAACGGAACTTACTTCAATACTCGCTAAAAAAGTAACAGTAGAAGAATTGAATGCAGCTATGAAAGCGGCAGCAAACGAAAGCTTTGGTTATAACGAAGATGAAATTGTAAGCAGCGATATTGTAGGCACACATTTCGGTTCTTTATTCGATGCCACACAAACAAAAGTATTAACCGTTGGCGATCACCAATTGGTTAAAACCGTAAGCTGGTACGACAATGAAATGAGTTATGTAAGTCAGCTTGTTCGCACCGTTAAGTTCTTTGCAGGCTTAATTTCTTAAGTACATTTTTATTGGCCATGCAAAAGAATTATAATGATGCTTCTCTTGCGTCGCACACTTGTACATTCAAATCTTTGTTCAGCGTAAACAGCCGGGCAATAACTTAATAAAACACCGCAGTTTAAACGCTGCGGTTTTTTATTTTAGATTTGTACTGTTATAAACCATTAATCTAAACTGAATAAACAATAAATATGGTAAAATTTTCCGAACACAATTTCGCCGGACAAAAAGCATTAATACGTGTAGATTTCAATGTACCGTTAAATAAGCAAACACTTGCTATCACTGATGATACGAGAATGACCGCAGCCGTACCAACTATTAAGAAAATTCTTGCAGATGGTGGCAGCGTAATTCTTATGAGCCATCTTGGCCGCCCCAAAGGCGGGCCTGAAGACAAGTATTCGCTAAAGCATATTGTAACACATTTGGAGGATTTGCTCAACGGCACAACCGTACACTTTGCCGAAGATTGTATTGGCGAACAGGCTTACACAGCCGCTTCAATACTTAAACCAGGGGAAGTATTGCTGCTCGAAAATCTTCGTTTCTATCCCGAAGAAGAAAAAGGCGATGAAGCCTTTGCAGAAAAATTATCAAAGCTAGGCGATGTGTATGTGAATGATGCTTTTGGCACGGCACACCGAGCGCATGCTTCAACTGCAGTAATTGCAAAATACTTTGCAACCGATAAAAAAATGTTCGGGCTGTTGATGGAAAGCGAAGTGGCTAGTGCGGAAAAAGTATTGCACCAATCAGAGAAACCATTTACGGCAATTATTGGCGGGGCAAAGGTTTCAGATAAAATTCTCATCATAGAAAACTTACTGGAAAAAGCAACCGATATTATTATTGGCGGCGGTATGGCATACACTTTTTTGAAAGCCCGTGGCGGAAAAATAGGCAATTCGCTTTGCGAAGAAGACCGTTTGGAAACTGCAAGGGAATTGTTGAAAAAAGCTTTAGAAAAAAATGTAAGTATCCATCTGCCAGAAGATTCTGTTATTGCAGACAAATTTGCAGCAGACGCCAATACAAAAGTTGCACAGAGTGATGCAATACCCGATGGTTGGATAGGTTTGGATATTGGCCCCAAAGCCTGTGGCATTTTTTCTGAAATTCTCCGCCGCTCCAAAACAATTTTGTGGAATGGGCCAATGGGTGTTTTTGAAATGGAAAAATTCCAGGCAGGTACAAAAGCGATTGCAATTGCAGTTGCAGAGGCAACAGAAAACGGAGCCTTTTCGTTGGTAGGCGGCGGCGACAGTGTTGCAGCCGTTAACCAGTTTGGCTTTACCGATAAAGTAAGTTATGTAAGTACCGGCGGCGGCGCTATGCTGGAGTATTTTGAAGGAAAAGAGCTGCCCGGGATTGCTGCAATTAAGTAAAGAAATTTCTTTAAAAAAATATTCCGGTTAATGATCTAAGTAACAGTTAGCCCTTAATTGGCTATTGTTTCTGTTTAAGCATTTAGAAAAAGTAGTTGCCATGAAGGGTCAGTAGATAGGTTACTTCTTGCTGACGAACGTTTATTGCTGAATAATTAATTAAAGTACAAGAATGCGACGCAAGAAAAGCATCATTCACATTTCGATACCGATCTAAAAATAGTCTTTGTTATTTTACTTGTAAAAAATTAACCAGGCCTGACTTGTAAGCATCAGCGGTGATTTTTTATATAACTTTCAGGCATGAAGTTGTGGTTTTCATTGCTCATTTTTATTTCTCTTTTTCACTCCGACGTAAATGCCCAAAAGTTAGGCTGCCCGGACCCCGCAGCAATTAATTTCGATTCATCTGTGCATGCAAATAACGGATCCTGTTCTTATAAAAATGTTTCTGTAAAGCCCAGACGAAATTACCAGATGAACGATTTGCTTATTGAGACATCCGGGCTGATCTGGTGGAAGAAAAAAATATGGACACATAATGACAGTGGAGGTGAACCCGCCTTGTATGCGATGAACGATTCTTCGAATATTATTGTAAAAAAAATTACCATCAGCAATGCTGAGAATATAGACTGGGAGGACATTACACAAGATTCAAAATATATTTACATAGGCGATTTTGGCAACAATGGCCGCAACAACAGAACCGATCTTAAAATTTATAGAGTTGCAAAAGCCGATATACAAAAAAGCAATATTGTAAAAGCGGCAATCATTAATTTTTCGTATAGCGATCAAATGCAGGGAGAGGTTGCCGGAGGCCGTTTTAACAACTTCGATTGTGAGGCCATGATAGCCTATGGTGACAGTCTTTTTTTATTCAGTAAAAACTGGCAGGACAATAAAACCAGGCTTTATAAACTGCCAAAAACGCCAGGCACTTACACTGCAGTCAATACAGCAGAATTAAATGTTCACGGCCTTATAACCGGCGCCGAAATAGTGCCAGAAAAAAGACTGATTGTATTAACCGGATACAACACTCTTGTAAACCCATTTCTTTATTTACTCTACGATTTTAAAGGGAATGATTTTTTTAATGGAAATAAGCGTAAGGTATTATTGAACGAACCATTTACACAGATGGAAGGGATTTGTGCGAAAGACCCTGAAACTTTTTATTTAAGTAATGAACGGTTTGCCCATTCATTTATTACCACTAACGCACAACTAAAACAGGTTAACTTAACTTCTTTTTTAGCGCCTTACTATACTGTTTTAGCAAACAGAAAAAGTCATGTTCACCATCAATCAAAATAAATACTTTTAAGCCTGTCTATTACCCAGCTATTAGGCTTTACGTAACGCGAAGGTGGAAATTTTACACTTTCGAAATTCTACAGAGCTATGCTCAGCAACTGCATTAGAAACCAAGCATTTCTGGAAAATTATTTTGAATATACCAGCTTACCGTCGCTAAAAGTTGAGGTAACAAAAAGACTGGCTGCTTCCACTATCTGTTCAGGAAGTTTTGAATTTAGAATAATAAAATCAGCTTTTTTTCCCACCTCAATACTTCCGACCAAACCCGCATTACTATTGGCTTTTGCTCCGCCCATAGTATAAGCATACAATGCTTCTTTCAAAGAAATTTTTTCATTGGCACCAAGCACATTACCCGCAATATCTTTTCTGTATAGTGCGGCTTTAATTCCGGTGATTGGATTAAAATCTTTTACCACAGGTGCATCGCTTGATAAAGCAAGATTAATACCTGCATTTAAAACTGCTCGGTATGGATATGTTTTGCTTAATCGTTCTTCCTCCAAATAAAGTGCAAAGTTTTTACCTAGTTCTTTCAAAAAAATACTTTGGGAAACACAATGGACATTCATTGCTTTCATCATTTGCAAATGCAAAGCCGAAGGCAATGCCAAATGCTCTATGCGTAAACTGGCACAGCCTTCATTATACAGGCGTTCATAAACCTTCAGCACTACATCAATTGCCTTATCGCCGATTGCATGCGTGCCAATTCCAAATCCTTTATCAGCAGCTTCTTTTGCAAGGGGATAAAAGAAATCTTCCGTCAGCCTCAGGACACCGGTAGATGTAGAATTTTTATAAGGCTTAGTCATCGCAGCCGTCATGCCGCTTAATCCTCCATCGGCAAAAAACTTCACAGTGTTGATAATCAGCTTTTCAGAAGTATATATTTCAGGCAACGGAAGGATTTCATCACTGCCATCCGGCACTCTTATGGGCAACGCATTAACACGGATGCGCAATTTATTTTCTCTTTCTAACTGATGATAACATGCAAGCAGATCTGGCATTACCGCAGGATCTGTTGCAGAAGTAATACCATAACTCAGCAACTCTTGTTCCGCTGCTTTTATCATCAATGTGTAATCATCATAAGAATAAGGAGGGATATGATTTGCGATTAAACCCAATGCCGACTCCGTAAAAATACCGTTCAGATTCCCATCATCACCTAAACGCATTTCACCACCAACAGGAACAGGAGATTGGGCAGTAACATTACTTAATTCAATCGCTTTTGAATTAGCCACCCCAATATGGGCGCAGGTACGAATCACCCACAAAGGGCGGTTGGTAACAACTTTATCAAGATCATTTTTTGTGGGCATTCTACCCTCTTTCATATTAGCCTCGTTAAAACCCCGGGCCTGTATCCAGCCCATGCCGGGATTGTGTTTCACGAAATCACTCAGTCTGTCCTTCAGTTCTGCAATGCTGCCAACACCACGCAGATCAAGCAGAAATGTTTTCAGATTTCCAACTTTCCAAATATGAATATGTGCGTCGATAAAACCGGGCAAAACTGTTTTTCCTTTTGCATTAATCAGTTTTGTATTTGATTGCTGCAACCCAAGAATTTCATCATTACTTCCAACAGCAATTATTTTTCCATTTTCAACAGCAAATGCTTCTGCATTTGGTTGATGAATAGTTTGTGTTAATACATCTGCGTTGTATAAAATGAGTTGAGGCATTGTTTACAGAGCTTTAGAGAAATGATGTGCAGCTAAAATAAACCCTTTGTTCAGGTAAAGTCTATGTGCATCCAATCTTGTATAACCAGAATCAAGTGTTACACATTTGTATCCTTTCTCTTTGGCAAGTTCAATTACGTAATCCAATAATTTACCGGCATAACCTTTGCTACGGCTTTCAGGCAATGTAGAAAGATCATCGATATAAAAATGTTTGCCATTATACAAGTACTGCGTATACCTGAAACCAACGGCAGCAATAGCTTTTCCGCCTTCTTCGATAAAAGAGAGTCGGTAACCTTCGGTAAACATTTCATTTACCGTATCAACAAAAGAACCCTTTTCAAGATGCGGCCTTAGTACGAATAAAACATCCCAGCATTTTAAAATATCTTCTTCTGTTTTTGCAATTTGTATTTGCATATTTAATTTTTTATTAACCCAGCTTTAGAATATGGATTGAACGTTACTTGCGTCGCACTCTTGTACTGTAACAATTTTATTGAATCTTTTTGAGACTGACAAAAGAAATTGGTTTTGACTGATTCACGCACTGGTAAAAGTAAATTAGATGCAATAAATAATGGCAGCCGGGATTAATAACAGAAAATTGCCAGGTTAATAATTACTGGGTAAAATAAATCACTTACTCCCAGTATTGATTATTAGCTCTTGTTCAAAATAATTAAAGTAGAAATAGGACTATGGTTGAGGAGCATTTTAAATTTCTGCGTTGATAAAAGCTGGATAAAGCAATGAAAAGCACAAGCATGTGACGCCACGGCAGTAGCCATGGAATCAAATGCCTGGCACCAAAAAAGTACCAGAATTAATAGAAGCACATTTTGGAATATGCCTCTTATTTAATGATAGTAACAGTAATATGTGATGAAACTTTTATTACCAAACAGACTAAGAACCAATTAGCCCTTCTAAAAATTTTCGGTAGATAGTACCACTTGGTATCCGGGGTATTGAATATCTGCCTGATCTTCTGCGGTAATAAATATTTTTTTGGGTTTAAAGGGGGAATTGGTAGTTAAAGAAGCCTTTAATGTTTTGGAAAGGAGGCTACTGGAACTTTTTAACTGCCCAAGATTTTTAATGCCATTACTTTCTGTATCCATCCACACTAAATATAGTGCTTTTGCCGGCTGAAGTTTTGTTGGTTCTGCAAGGCGTATAATACTTACGTCTATTGAGTAATTATTATTTTTATCCTTTTTTACTTTTACCGAACCTTCTGCAGCGGGTACAATGGATGAATTTGAAAACACTAATTTCTTAGAACAGGATGAAGCTGAAAAAATTAAGCCAAGAATCAGGATTAAAGAAAGTGCCGGTTTAATGGTGCGTTGAAGTGTATTCATAAATAATATATTTAGTAAATGATAGAAAAAATTTAGTGATGTGAGAAACAAATAACTTTCTGCGGTGCAAAGTACAGCTTTTATCTGGCTCAAAGTAAAAAACACAGCAATGTCTTTTAAAGCTTCATAAGATTAATACAGTACAAGAGTGCGACGCAACAGGCGATGCTATGAAATATAATTGCCGGGCTCAAAAAAATTCTTCATTTTGATCCAATAATATCAACAGAAATTTCGGTGCCATAGCATGCTGTTATTTCGCCGTATGCTGTTATATGCCCGGCCATAGAACGTTCCAGCTTATACCTGGTTATTCCCTTATCTATTTTTTTTAAAATACAATCCAGCGCATAAATTTTGAAAGTGTAGCTTACATTAAACTGTTTTATTAATGGCCCGCAGTAGTCCCGGGTGCCAAAATCGTTTAGGCCAATTTTTCCAGGCACATCGCCTGTTTTAATCTTATGTGTAACGGGTATATTCCATACTAACCAGTGCAAACGGCGGCCATAAGGCGCATTTGTATTAAGCATCATTACAACGAGGCTTTTGGCTATTGCAGGTATATTTTTAATGGTTATGGGAGGGTTTATATTTTTACCCTGCCGGCTATATTTACCGGGCAATTGTGTATTGTTCTTAAACGCACTGCTGCTTACTTTAAGTAACTTATTGTGTATAGTGTTTTCCCGGTTTTTTTTCATAATATTTCTATTTCTCCATTTTTACTTTAAAGGTGGGGGCTTCTACTATTTGGAAGGTTGCAGAAGCAAATTTAATCTCATTATCTGAAGCGTCTACCGCGGTTAATATTCTTGTGAATAAGGCATCTTTTGTTGATCTTCTTTTTTTGTATCCTACCACGTACCTTACGGTAAATTCTACCCAGTTATCGTTTGCAACAAGGGTTACCATTGGAGCTGTTTGTGCATTTTCAATCATATATTTTGTAAGGAGGCTATTCCATTTTTCCTGTGAGGCTGCTGTTAATTCACCCGCAACATCTATGGCAATTTGATTGAATAATTCTTTTGCCTTTGTATAATTGCTGCCATATTGAATGGGTATTTTTATCTCATCCCACAGAAACGGAAAATCTCCTGAATAGTTAAATACTGGCTCTTTAAAAACAAAGCTGTTAGCTACAAGCACAATTCTGCCGTTGTATAAATCAGCGTCAACCCATTGCCCTACTTCCATCAAAGTAGTTCTGAGTACGCCAATATCAATTACATCTCCTTTTATACCACCCAACTGCACCCTGTCTCCAGTTCTGTAAAAGCCACCAAACATAATGGCCAGCCATCCGGCAGCAGAAGCAATTACTTCCTGCAAGGCAAACGCAATACCTGCACCTGCAACACCAAGTGCCACCGTGAGGCCTCCAAGTTTATCGCTGTATATCACTGTTATTAACACAATAACCAGAAAATAACCAATAAAGTCCATTAGCTTTTTTGTACGGTAACGGTTATCATTTCCTTTGATGCTTTGTACAAACTTTGATTTGATGAGCTTAATAATTGACCAAATTATCAGTATACCAATGAATAATGCTACAATTTTTCCAATGGTAGCATTAAAAAGATATTTGTTAATTAACTCGTTCATAGTTGGTTTGCTTTTGGCATTTTAATTGACTCTAACAATCTACTAAATCTTATGCTTCATTATTATTTTTTGCGTTTGAAATAAGATTTTTTTCATTTGTTTAAAACAAATGGTTTTATGTGAGCAAAATAATCAAGACGGAATCAGCTTAAGCGGTGTATAGTAATGCGCCTCTGATACGAGGTAGTTTTCTCTCTTTTTTTCCAGTTCAGGTGTAAGCGCAGGCTTTACAGAAAGCACCGGTATTTTAGCGTGGTTTACGATTTGCTGCGTAAAACTACCACTAAAAAAGTTATACCATTTTTTGTCGAGTGTGGCGTTGATGATCATAATGTCGTCATTTCTTTCATGGGCTACTTCCAACACTTTTTGGGCAATATTATCGCACTGATGCGTTTCATAAGATATATATTCATTATTGTGCAGGATCGCTTCCCTAACGGCTTTTAATTTGTTGGTCAACACGGTTATTTCGTACTGATCATTTTGCTCAGCTACACCTAACAAATGAATCTTAGCATCATTTTTTTCAATTATGGGTTTTATATAATCGTATTTTTCCACAACTCCATCCACATTTCTAATTGGGTATAGAATGGAATCGAAACTTTTTTTGTTGAAGGATGGAGGAATGGTAAGTACAGGACAGAAACATTCTTTAATAACTGCCATTGCGTTTGAGCCCAGGAAAAACTCATTCCATCCGCTTACGCCATGTGTACCCATTACTACCAGGTCTTTTTGGTTGCTAAGCGCATAGTTGCTTACGCAAATAGCAACACTTCCTACTTCTACCTGTATATTAACCACTACATCATTATTTTTTTGAATAGCCTGCCTGTGTTTTTGCATATTTTCGGTTGCAGCGTCAATAAAAGTAGTCTCCATACCTGTTAATGATGTTTGCATGCCCATAGGATCCATGTTTACCTGTGGCCTTATTACATGGAGTAAATGTATTTGGGCATTATGACGCTTTGCCATGGCGATAGCTACCTGTAAAGCGTTATTGGCTGTCTCTGAAAAATCTGTTGGAACCAGGATGTTACTTATTTGATATTGCATAATGGATGTTTTTTTATAGCTTTTAATAGTTGCACTAATCAACACAAAAATAATTCTTATGTACGAGGTTTTATTGCTGCTATTAAAGGCTGGTTGCGTTGCATTCTTGTGCAATGTGTAAGACTGATCAGCATGGTAGCAGCGTTAAACAGGCGCAGCCTTTAAATGGCAGCTGTAGCGGATTTTTTACCCGTTTGAATAGGGGCAGCATAAAGAAAAAGACTATACGAAGCTTTCCACCGATAATTTGCTTTGTTGAGTAAAGCTTCGAAAGTATAAGAGTGCGACGCAACAAGCGATGCTATGAAATACAATTGCCGGGCTTAAAAAATAATTACCGCTAATTAATAATGTGAATGTCCCTTTGTGGAAAAGGGATTTTAATTCCTGCTTCCCGGAATTTTTTAGAAATAATAAAACGTATATCACTCTTTATTCTCTCTATAAAGAAAATATCATCTGCCCAAAAAAGTAATTCAAAATTCAATGCATTGTCGCCAAATTCTGACAGGCGGATACTTAAAGAATATTGTTCATTATCCTTAATAACTTTTGGATGCTCGTTGAGGCAATCCATTAATATATTCTTTACCTGTTCTTCGTTCGATTCGTAGGCTACACCCACCACAATTTTAAAGCGGGTAGCTTTTGTATTGTGCGACCAGTTGATCACATTTTCATTCGTAAATTTATGATTGGGTACAATAATGTAAATACCATCCCTTGTATAAACTTCTGATGTGCGTATAGAAATATTGATAACCTTACCTACCAGACCTTCTACTTCCACCACATCATTCACATTTAAACTTCCTTCCAGCAGAATAATAATGCCGGAAATAATATCATTAAAGGTCTGCTGTATGCCAAGCCCTACGCCAACAAGTAAAGCGGCAGAGCCAGCTAATAATATTGTTACCTGAACACCGATGGCTTCAAGGCAAAAAGTAAAAGAAACCACCCACACCAAATATTTTAAAAGCAGGTAAATTGAATGATGCCGCTCTTCGTGATGCGGTTTATTCCTGGTTTTTCTGGTAAAAATATTTTTAAAAAGGAGTAATATTATTTTGGCTGCAAGAATAATAAGTACTGCACCAAGCACCATACCAACCGTTAAGCGGTATGCTCCTGTATCAATCAAAATATATCTAAAAAAATTGTTCATTAGCGCTGCTTGAAATATGTTTTAAAACATAAAAACCATCACAGGTTTGCCTAAATTTTTTGAGGAAAAATGCAATGATTCTTATTCTAAAGTTATCGAAATTAAATGATAAGTCTTACGCCATGCAGATCAGAAATACGATGCGTAAATTTATTACCTGGTGAACTGATAAACATAAAATTTGTAGGGATATTCCATTCCATGCTGAGGCGCTTGATAAGTTCGGGCCCAAAAGTATCTTTAAGTTGAATAAATTCTATGTCAATATCCGGATAAGCACGGTCTAACGTTTCAAAATCTCTTAAAAAAGATGGAGACATATCCTGCTCTTCTTTTAGCACAGTAACAATTTTAAGCTTCGTTGTAATTTCATTTTCCTGCACATAGATCATTACTTTGTTGAGTATAGAAATATCATCACCTTTAGTAAAATAAACAAACTCCTGTTGCGATAACTTTCGAATATACCTGGTAATATGCATCCGGCTAAAAGCCGAAAGCCTTCTTATTATGTCGAAGAAACTTGTAACCACAATTAAAAAATATTGCAATATTTGTTTCCTGTTAAGCATCAAATACAGGATTACAATAGATGGTATAAAGTATTGAAGAAATACAATCAGATAATCAGGATGCAATTTTATATTTAAATACAGGGCGATTAATATTGCCAGTACTGCAACGGCAACAACGAATGATGGTGCATATTCAGGACGGGGAAGCCTGCTTCGCTTTATTTTCAAAAGAAAATTACCGTAGCCAAAATAAACCATTACCATTAAAAAAGAAATTGTATAAACTCCCGCCAGCGGCCCCAATTCACCATTTGTAATAAACAGAACCGATAAACACAGCATAAAAAAAAGAATAAATATCCTTGGCGAACTTCCCTTTTTATTTTCCTTTAGCAATGCCTGCGGTAATATCCGGTCCAATGTCATCCTTTTAATTAATCCGCCTACGCCAACATAAGAGGTTAAAACAGCACCGCTTAAAACAAGTGTAGCATCAATAGAAATTATTGTTGAAAGCCATTTTCCGGAAATACTGTAACCCAGATAAGATAATAGAGCCTCCTTATGCTGCACGGCATCGGCAAGTGGAAGCACCAGCACTGCCGTAAGCGCCATCAACGGATTAATAATAGAAACGGCAAGCCACATATTGCGTAAAGTTTTAGGAAAAACTCCCGGCTGCTGTTCCTCTACAAAATTAGCAGAACTCTCAAAGCCCGATATACCCAGCATCGCCGTACTAAACCCAAATAAAAGTGCTGTACCAATACCACCTGAAACGGGTGTGTGAAAATTTACATTCGCCACATCGAGGCCATTCACTGACACAAACCAGAAACCGCTTATTATCAACAGTGCCATAGTGCATAAATGCGTAATGAAAATAACAGTGGCAACAATGGAAGACTCGCTGGTTCCCATAATAACAAGTAAGAGAAAAATAGTCAGCAACACTATTGTAGCCATAAAAACATTTATCTGCAGAAATAAGCTGTGCAGGTAATGCATCGCCTCACTTGCAGAAATAACAGCAGTAACCATGTAAGACAGAATGGTAAGGCATGCGGCTATAGAAGCGTTGCTTTTACTGGTAGTATTTAATAATACATTGTACGCCCCTCCGTTCAATGGCAATGCACCTACCACTTCTCCATAGATTTTTCTAAATAAAAAGAGCACAGCTGCAACAATCAATAACGCCAGCCATGCATATTGCCCGGCATAAACAATGGTTAGGGCCGAAACATATAAACAGGAAGAAGTGATATCATTTCCGCAAATAGCTGTGGCGGGCAGTTGTGATAGTTTTTTAGCAGCCTTCATCCAAAAATATTTTCATAAAAAAAAATGAGCCCACAAAATCATACCTAAGTATTTAAAAGCTTTACAAACCAATCAAAAGTATATTAATAGTGATCGTACAGCCATAATTCAATATTTGATAAAGCAACAAAACGAATACTTTTAATAAAATTCGAAGTAAGATAGATTATTAACCTTATTATTTGCCGATGAATTTTATGAGCCAAGCGATAACACATTTTTCAGCTTTACTTGCGTCGCACACTTTTACTACAGGATTTTGATTGGGCAAAAAAAGCCAAAAACATTACCGCAGACAATATAGTTGAAGTTTTTACTGTTCACCAATAAAAGTAGTGCTAACATATAAAGTGTTTACTCTTTCTGTTGTACTAATTCGTTTGCTGTAAATATTTAGTTTTTGGAGCGAACAGTTCCCACATTTTCAGGTAACGCTGGTGCAGGCAATAATTTAATGATACCGACATTTTTTATTATTGTTTTATTATCCTGAAACAAGGCTATGGGCAGTAACAATTCAGTTAAATAATTTTCGTATCCGGCTGCGGAGAAAACTAAGCTATATTTTTTGGCGAATGCAATATTTTCAAACCTAAAAGTTCCGTCTTTTGCCGTTAAAGAAGTTTTGCTAAAACCCGGCGATACACCGTTGTTCGAAAGATAAATATTAAAATAACTCAATTCAATAGTGGCTCCGCTAATCCCCTTTGAAGTTTGAATATCTACAACAGTACCAGCCAACCCAACTTTTGCATTTTTGTTAATTTGCCCGCCAGACTTATTCTGTGCATATAACAATACAAAGCTTAGCATACAGCATATAAACAGAGATATATATTTCATGTGTTTTAGTTAGTAGATTAATCGCTATAAGAAAGCGGCTTTAATTATAGTTCAACTTGTTTTCCAGTTCATACAAAAGCACGTCCTTTAAAAGTGTCGTTTTAAGATTTATCATTTATCTTTTACAGTAAGCAACTGCTATATATTTTAAACAATAATTGTTTCGTCACCATCTTTAAAGTGAATAGAATAGAGATCTGTTCTCCGGTCTTTTAATAGCTGCACACTTCCATATTCAATATTTCTTTTTAATAGCTGCATGTCAAGATCCTGGAATATAACCGTTTCATCGCCCGGCTGCGCAACCGCCGCTACAGCTTCCCATTGAAACTCTGTATCAGAAGGCGTTAATATAGCAGCTTCAGAATAATGAATATCCATATTATCAACCTGGGGCAAATTACCAACACAACCCGTAAGTACAACGTAGAGTTGATTTTCAATTGCCCTTGCCTGCGAACAGTAACGCACACGCAAATAAGCCCTTCGTTCGTCAGTATTATAAGGTACAAATAAAATTCTTGCACCTTTAAGTGCTGCAAGCCTTGCCAGTTCCGGAAACTCTACATCATAACAAATAAGGATGGAAATTTTACCGCAATCGGTATCAAATACTTCCAGCTTATTGCCAGGTTTAACACCCCACCATTTTTTTTCATGTGGCGTAATATGAAGTTTGTATTGCTTTTCATAGGTGCCATCTCTTCTGAATAGATAGGAAATATTATACAACTCATCATCTTCCACTGTTAAATGAGAGCCCCCTATAATATTTACATTATATCGTACCGCCAGGCCGGTAAACAACGTGATGAATTGTTCTGTAAACTGAGTAAGTAACCTTGCTGCTTTACCCGGACGGTTCTCCGGCATAAACGTCATAAGCTGCATGGTAAACAATTCTGGAAACAGAACAAAATCGCAACGGTAATCAGAAGCAACATCTATAAAATATTCACAATGCTTTTCGAATTCTGCAAAATCTTTTATCAATCTCATCTTGTATTGAATAGCACATACCCGAACATATTGATTAATGGTTTGCACCTGAAAATCTGCCGGCAGATAATCAAGATTCACCCATTCCATAAAAGTTGCATAGCCGCAGGATTCTTTGTCGTTTGGCAAATAATCCTTTATAATTCTTTTTAATTTAAATCCATTCGACAGCTGCATGGTTAACACAGGGTCAGAAACCTTTTTATCAATAACCTGTTCTACATATTCTTTTGCCGACATGGTGTCGCAGTGTTTATAATAATTGGGTATGCGGCCTCCAACAACGATGCGCTTCATATTTTTATCTTTCACAAGTTGCTTTCTGGCATTGTAAATACGGCGCGATAGTTTATAATTCTGGTAGTCAGGATCAACCATAATTTCAATGCCATAAAGGGTATCTCCATTTTTCATATGCGTAGTTAGCATGCCATTGCCGGTAATGCTGTTCCATGAATTATTATTGGTAAACTCATCAAAAAAAATACGCATACTACAGGATGAAGCAACCAGTTTACTATTCACTTCAATACCTATTTGCCCTTCCGGAAACCTTTCTATCACTGCGTTCCATTGCTGGCACGTCCAGGGTTTCATTTCAGGAAAACACATTAACTGAATGTTCTTTACTGTTTCGTAATCTTCTTTCTGTAATAAACGCAGCGTTATTTTACCATTTATTATTTCTTTTTTTTCAGGTATTTCCATTGTCAATAATTTAATAGCAGGCTAAAACGATTTTACATTTTTTGCCTTGATGAATTGATTTGGGTTGAAATTAAGCGTCTGGCATTAGCAGATAATTAGAAGCAGATTAGAACTTTATTAGAATAGCTGTTTTGGCGTTAATTTATGATACCAGCTTTAGTTTTTCATGTTAATCTTCGTTGCGTCGCAATCCGTTCATCGGTAGAATTACTATTGGGCAACGCGAAGATTTACCGCTATTTGCCGAAAATAATTGCTGCTCTAAACAATAGAAAAATAATTATAAAAATTGAAGATGACTGCTATTTGTTACTGATGCCATGCCATATGCAGTACAAGAGTGCGACGCAAGGATGTTGAATTGAAATACTGTTGCCCGGCCAATAAAATCTGCTGTTTTAATTTATTTTATCTAAACCGGCAACAGGTAGTTTAATGGTAAATGTGGTGCCCTTATTTACAACCGATGCAACCTGGATAAAACCTCTGTGCAATTTTATAATACGGCTCGTTAAAGATAACCCAAGGCCAAAACCGCTTTCTGCCTGCTTTTCATCAACACGGTAAAATGGCTGAAAAATATGTTGAAGGGCCGTGTCGGGAATGCCTTTTCCTTCATCTGTAATTTCTACGTATAATACATTTTCCTTAAGTGAAAGGGTAACTTTTGCTCTGTGATTTTCTGAATATTTGCATGCGTTTAAAACAATGTTTTTTATGGCAGTAAAAAGCAGGTCTTCATTGCCAAGCAGCAGCAGCTTTTCCTCTTCATCGGGAAGGTCATCGAAACTTAGATTAACGTTGTATTCGTTATTAAGCTTTGCCATTTCGTGAGGCATGCGCAGCAATATTTCATCTATGCGTACCAGTTTTATTTCAAGTCCTCCCGGCGTTCCGGATGCTTTTGCAAATTCGAGCAACGTTTGCGTTAGCCGGCTTAAATGACGTACATCTTGCAGTACAGATTGCATCACCCGCTGATACTCCGGTGCTGTTCTTTCTTTTTGAAGCGACACTTCCAGTTGACTTGAAATTGAAGTTAGTGGTGTAGATAATTCGTGAGAAGCATTGGCTATAAAACGGCGTTGTGTTTCAAAACTATCCTCCAGCCTGTCTAATAGCTCATTTAATGTCTGTGCTAAATAACTCCATTCATCTTTGCCCTGCTGCACTTTAATGCGGCTGGTTAAGCTTTGTGCAGATATTTCTTTTAGCTCAACAGCAATGTTTCGAATAGGACGAAGCAAACTTGCAGAGAAGATATAGCCGCCTGCAACAGCTATTATTATACCACCAATAAAGCAAAGCCAAAGGATAAACTGTAGTTGCTTCAGGTTATTCTCGCCCAGCTCGTCGTAAGCAGCTGTAATAATAATGAGGTGAATATCATTTTCAAAAAAATGGTAGGCAACAGCATCTTTACTATTAATGGTAAAGTAAACATATTGCTCCTTTTTTGCCTTTTCTAAAATCGATTTTTCAACTGAAAGTGTATCGCCTGGTTTATCGGAATAAGTATAAATCCTGTTATCTGCTGCATCATATGCCTGGGTAATTTTATCTACCATCGCTACGGCAGTAGCAGCGTCAATTTTTTGCATCAATGCCCTGTTGAATGTTTCTGACTGAACCAGGAAATTAGCCGTTGTAACTGCCCTGTTGGCGAGGCGCGTATTAAAATTTTTACTGCGGTTAATAAAGGAAGAATAATAAATAGAACCGCAAACCATACCCAATATCAGTAATACGATTAATGCAAAAAATAACGTAATTTTTAATCTTACCGGCATGGTTATTTTGTTTCTTTAAGTATGTAGCCCATGCCAACCTGTGTTTGAATAAGTTTATCATCAAAAGGCTTATCTATTTTGTTACGCAGGTAATTAATATATACATCAATAACATTGGTATTGGTATCGAAAGACATGTCCCAAACATTAATAGCTATATCAGCTCTTGACACCACGCGGTTTTTATTGCGAAGCAAATATTCCAGCAACTGTAACTCTTTTGCAGTAAGATTTATTTTTGTTTCGCCCCGTTTAACTTCCATATTATCAAGATTAAACTCAAGATCACCAGCTCTTAAAATATTACCCGAAGGCAATTGCTGTTTCATTGTACGTTTTAACAATACACGGATTTTTAGCAGCAGCTCTTTAAATTCAAAAGGCTTAACAAGGTAATCATCTGCACCGGCATCATAACCTTCAATTTTGTCGTTAAGGGTACCCATCGAAGTGAGCATTATAACAGGGATAGCGCTATTTTGCCTGCGGATGTGTTTACACAGATCGTACCCATTTATACCCGGAAGGTTAAGATCCAGTATCACCAGACTAAAACTATGTGCATCAAAAATCCGCTGCCCAATTTTGCCGTCATAAGCTATTTCAACATGGTATCCGTGTTCAGATAGTCCAAATTTTAAGGTATCCGCAATTTTTTGTTCATCTTCAACAATAAGTATTTTTCTCTCTTCCATAATGTTATATTTCTTGATCCTTCCATTCGAAATTAAGCAATCATAACCCGCATCTGTTCATTCTAATTGAATTCTAATCTTTATCTAACACAGTGCTAATACCTGAAGGTTACTTTGCATTCATTAAGTAATCGTCCAGCAAAGAAAAATATATGTCTTTAAAGTTCTCACACATATTAATTCCAGTAGATTTTTCTATCAATACACAAATAGCGGTAAAAAAGGCATTGTGGCTTTCAGATCCATTTAATTCTGTAATTCACCTCTTGTATATTTTAACCCCGGAAGTTGCAGCGGTGGGAAATTATATGCAGGGATATGCTTTTGTTTACCCATTGCCGAAAAATCCCGATGCTGAAAATGCTGAAATAAAACTACGGCAAATTAAGGTGTCAATTCAAAGTTCAATGCCCGGCATAGAGGTTGTCACCCATGTGTTACCAGGCTTGAATATTCAGCATGAAATTGTTTCGTTTGCAAACGCAAATACAACTAATTTGATAGTAATCGGTAAAAACAAGACACACAAATGGTTTCCGTTCCTGAAAACTATAAACAGCGGAACGATAGCAAAACAAACGAACAGTGCCGTACTAACCGTAAAACCAGGTGCCTTAGTAAACAGGATGAAAACCATTGTTATTCCTGTTGGATTTGATGAACCTAAAAGAAAAATAGAATTGCTGTCGGCCTTAACCCGAAACCAAAGACCAAAGATTCATTTGGTTACCATGGGCTGTAAAAATGACTTTAACAGCAAATCCCATGCGTTTCTCAGTACATACCGAACCATATCAGAGTATCTCCATTATCCCGTTGTATACAAAATGCTGAGAGGTAATAATATGGCGAAAGCAGTTTACCAATACGCCAGTTCTGTAATGGCAGATATTATTATTGCCAACCCAAATGAAGAAACAAATATTAATTCAATCAATGGCGCCCAGATCAACGATTTAATATTGGCCGAATCTAAGATTTCCGTTTTAACAGCAACTCCATACTTCAATTAATACAATATTTATAAATAAAATAAAAAAACAAAAGGAGCATTTATGAAAAGAACATACAATTTTATCGCCATCATTATTTTTTCGGTTATTTCATTAACGGCTTTTGCTCAAAATACTGATCAAGCCAAACAGCTGATATATCATGAGAAATATCATTCAGCAGAAATAGCCTTGCATGCTATACTGCAGAATGATATTAACAATGAAGAAGCATGGTACCTGTTAACACAAACCTATCTCGAACAGCATAAAGTAAAAGCAATAAAAGATAGCTTAGCGAAGGCACCACAGGCTTTGCTGGATAGGCCGTTACTACATGCTTCATTGGGACAAATATTAATGCAGGAAAATAATATTACAGATGCCAAACAGAAATTTGATTTGGCGCTGAAACAGACCAAAGAAAAAGATCCGGCTATTTTAACGTCAGTGGCAAAAGCATATATCGATACCAAAGATGCAGACGCAGGTTACGCAATTGAATTATTAGAGAAAGCAATTAAGAGAGATAAGAAAAATCCTGAACTATATGTTTTGTTAGGCGATGCCTACAGCAAACTTTCCAATGGCTCAGATGCTTACTCCTCCTATCAAAAAGCACTTAATGTAGATCCCAATTATGCCAGGGCATCGTACAGGTTGGGTAAAATATTTACAGCCCAGAAGAACCCGGTTTACATGCAGTATTTCAATGAAGCGATCGCAGCTGATTCTTTGTACGCCCCGGCGTTATATGAAATCTATTATCATTATTATTTTAGAAGGGATGCATCTAAAGCAATCGAGTACCTGAAAAAATATATTGTTGCTACAGATTACAACCCGCAAAATGATTATCTGATGACAGATATACTTTTTCTTAATAAAAATTATCAGGCTGCAATCGACAAAGGTCTCAAGGTTATCAAAAGCCATGGAAATTCAGTTTCACCAAGAATATATAAACTCATCTCAGGCAGTTACGTAAAATTAAATGATGCTGAAAGTGCGCTCGATTATATGCAGAAATATTTTCTTAAAAATACAGACACCGCCTATCTCACATCAGACTACGAATCAATGGGAGAAATTTATGAAACATTAAACAATCGAGAAGATTCCGCAGCCCGCTATTATGGATTGGCAGCCGAAAATGCTAACAAAGCTGAAGATCAATACAGGCTTTATAAAAAGATTTCACAAATATATTCCAAAGCCAAAGAGTATGGCAACGAAGCCCTTTGGCTTCAAAAATATTACACCGGAAACGAACAGGCTACCAACCTGGATCTGTTTAACTGGGGTTTAGCAAATTACTATGCAAAGCAATATCCAATGGCTGATTCGGTTTTTGCTATGTACACAGAAAAATATCCCGACGAAAAATACGGCTTCTACTGGAGAGCAAAAAGCAATGTTGCAATTGATACCGCTATGGAGTTAGGATTAGCTATACCGTATTATCTTAAAGTAATTGAAATAGCTGAACAGGATACAACTGATGAAGTAAACCGGAAAAGACTCATCGAAAGCTATGGTTATCTCGCAAGTTTCAAAGCAAATCACGATAAGGATTTTGCCGGCTCCATAGATTATTTTGAAAAAGTATTAAGCCTTCAGCCTGATAATGAAGACGCAAAAAGATACGTAGGTATTCTACAAAAATATATTAACAATAATGCAGACAATGCAAAGAGCGCTAATTAATTTTATTATAAGGACCGGAAACATATTTCCGGTCTTTATTTTTTTACCGGCAAAATACATTTATGTACCCAGCGGTTTTATTACTATTGAACTTCCGTTGCGTCGCACTCTTGTACGTTCCCATTCTTTATTCAACTTTTTCCTACCATCTAAGCACAATAGAAACATAAGATACAAATAGAACAGCCCTATTTTAAATCTATGTGCCTAGGTTTTTTAGTTTAGTACTTCGCGTTGCTCCTTCATGATTCAACCGTACAAGTGTGCGACGCAAGGAACGATGCTATTAAAAACAATTGTTGGGCCCATAATTTTAAAAGTCTCCCCTTCTTGGAGATTTTAGAGGGGCTTCCTCTTTTCATTTGCCCTTTCAATGGCCGCTTCTAACACGTTCAAACCCTCGTTCAGTTGTTCATCGGTCATAACAATAGGCGGTAATAAGCGAATACAATTGCTATACAAGCCTGCACGAATAAGTATGATACCGTTACTCACAGCGTCTTTCAGCACTTCAAGCGCAATTTCCATATCGGGCTCTTTAGTGCTTTTATCTTTTACAAACTCAACCAAACACATGGCGCCAAGGGCACGCACATCGCCAACAACTGCGTACTTTTCTTTCCAGGTACCGAGCGTTGATTTAATCAAATTTCCAACATGAGCAGCACGCTGCAAAAACTCATTGGAGCTTAAAATTTTCAACGATTCTATTGCAGCAACTGCCGCAACAGGGCTGCCGCCATACGTGCCGCCAATACCTCCAAGATGCGTACAGTCCATGATCTCGGCCTTGCCAACTACAGCACTGATGGGCATTCCGGCACCAAGCGATTTTGCGGTAATGATAATATCCGGAACAACACCCGTATGTTCAATAGCAAATAATTTTCCGGTACGGCCGCTGCCGCTTTGTATTTCATCGGCGATCATTACGATGCCGTGTTTATCGCATAACTCACGCATCTTTTGCATAAATGCAGCAGGCATTTGTATAAAGCCGCCTTCGCCCAAAACAGGCTCAATAATAAATGCTGCAACAGACTCAGCATCTACCTGCGCAATAAATGCATGTTCTAAATTTTGTGTATTCCAGTTTAAGTATTCTTCCTCCGTCATACCATTTGGTATACGGTAAAAATTAGGCGAAGGCAAACGGTAAATATCACTTGCAAAAGAACCAAACCCTTTCTTAAATAAACTGTATTTACTGGTTAAAGAAAGCGTTAACATACTGCGGCCATGATAAGCTCCTTCGAAACAAATAATACCGGGACGTTTGGTATAATAACGAGCAAGCATCACTGCATTCTCCACTGCTTCTGTGCCGGTATTGCAGAGCAAAGTTTTCTTAGCAAAGTCGCCGGGCGTAAGACTGTTGAGCATTTCAGCCAGTTCTATATAGGGCTCAAAAGTTGTAACCAGCGAACAGGTATGAATGTATTTATCAAGCTGTTCTTTTATCGCATTTACAATTACTTCGGGCCTGTGGCCAACATTGATCATACCAATGCCGCCTGCAAAATCAAGCAACTGGTTTCCATCAACATCCCATACCAAACCACCTTCTGCTTTTGCAACCACTACTTCTGTTGATTTGGCCAAGCCCTTTGGAGTGGCACCAGCCCTGCGTTCCAGCATTGCTTTGGCTTTAGGGCCCGGAATTTCTGTTTTTAAATTAATGTATGACATATCCTTTATCGTTTGTTGTTAATCGTTTTTATTTTGAGCCAAACAAGTGTATTTTATGGCATCGCCTCTTGCGTCGCACTCTTGTACGTTCGGAACATTTTTGAACAATGCCCGAGCGATATAATCTAAATCAATGCCGACACGGGCATCACAATTACTGCACCTGCATTACCACATGTTGGGTCGTTTAAATAATCTTTCATTAAGCCAACAATTTCAAAACCCACTTTTTCCTGCACAGAAACTGTTGGATCAAATAGTTCATGGTTCTTTACTTTTTGATAGTATTCTTCTATCGTTAATTGATCGCTCACGGCTGCATATCCGTTTAACATTCCAATTGTCATTTGGCCTTTTAAAACTAATTGTTTGCAGGTGTATTGCCTTGCCCTGTATAATGCTTTTGCTATTCCTTTACTCCTGTAATTCGGGTGTACACTTACATCCATTCCGTATAGCCATTCTCCGTTTGGTTCGTGTGTGGTGAACCAGCCGCCACCCATGATTTCGAAGAAAGAGTGATGCTCCTTTTTGTTAATGTCAAAGTGATAACGGATAGAACTTGTGGCGCCAATTACCTTATCGCCATCCAGTGCAACAAACTGCCCTTCGGGAAAAATTTCTATATGTTTTTTATATTGATCAGCATGCAATATTTCTTCTTCTGCCAATGTTGGAAAAACGATGTGTTGCAATACTCCTAACTGCTGCGCATGTTCTGATTTCATTGGAATAATTTCAATTCCTGATGATAATATTTCTTTATAATCCACGATTATTTTATTTTTTAGCACACGGATTTGCACGGCATTCTGGTACGGATTTTTTGGATTTTCTTATTGACCCTTTTAATACGTTTTATCTATGTCATCTGTGTAGCTATTGTATTTTATTTGCTGCTTCATATCCTTCAGTACAAGAGTGCGACGCAACGAAAGCTACATTATTACCTATTGCCTGGCTCAAAAAATTACCGCTACATAAAATAACCAAAACACAAATATGCAACGCAACTTAAACCGAAGGCAAGAAACGCATAAGGCAGTTGTGCAAGACCGTTATCAAGGTTACTGTTCTCTGTACTTTGCGAAGTAAGAACCGTTGCATCGCCGTACAGGCATGCATTTGCGCCGAATACACCCGCACTTATAACCGCACCACAATTAACCAAAACATTTGAGCCCATCTGCTGTGCCAACGGCACAACAATTGGAATTGCCACCGCATACAAACCCCAAGAAGAACCGGTAGTAATAGAAATTAAAGACAGCGACGCGAATACAATAACCGGCAACAATTGCTTGCTTACATAAGGCGATACCGCATTCAATACGTACTGCGTTAAACCCATTTTATCGTTTACATCTTTAAGCACATAACTCATCATAAGTATAGCAAGCGCATACACCATACTATTGAAACCACTGAACACCGTTTCACTTAACTGATTAAAAGTTCCAAGTTTTATAATGAGATAATAAATAAATGTAAACGCAACGGCAATCATTACACCTTTAAGTGCATCTATATCAAAATAAATTGTTGCTGCCAATGCCACGACCATCGGCAAAATAAAATAAATAACTTTTGATTCCTTTTTTGGATTAAGTAATGATATATCCAACACGCCAGACATGGTTAAACCGGTACCAAATAAATTTCCTGTTTCTTCGGCACGTGCATTGGCTTTTTTCATTTTGCCAAACCATGGAATTACACCGTAAATAAAGAGCGGAATAATAAGCACACTTATGTACCCGTAAGATACATACGGGATCATGCTCCAGTAAGTGCGCAACCCTTGCCCGGCCGGGGCAACATGCGATGATTCGAGTATTGCACCAATAAAAATGGTCCAGGTAGAAATGGGTACAATAACGCTCCACGGCGGCGCTGTTGTGTTTACAATATAGGCAAGTGTTTCTCTTGGTACTTTAAATGCATCGGTTATTTTTCGCATAGAAAGTCCTACTGTTAATGCGCTTAAATAATCGTCGAGAAATATAAAAATTCCAAGCCACCATGCGCCCATCAAAGCACCTGCTTTTGTCTTTATTCTTTTCAAAGCCCAGTCGCCAAACTTAAGTGTGCCACCACTTCGCACCATTAACCCAATGAGTGAACCATACAAACCACAAACAAGAATTACCCAAACAGAACCACCTGAACTTGGGTCGCCAATAACGCGCATCATAGATTCAACAAAGTCATTAAAAAAGCTTGTGTTATTGTAAAGGCTAATAATTACAAAACCAGTAAGGCATCCAATAAGCAATGGCTCAAAAGAAGTACGCATAATAATCGCTAAAACGATTACAACAAGTGGTGGAATTAATGCGAGTGCGCCGTAGTCCATTTAAAGAGGTTATAGTTTTTGGTTTACAGTTTGACGTTTACATTCCTCCAAAACTGATTAATTTTTTTTCCATGTATTCGTACAATCCTTCGCTCCCACTTTCATGACCTAAACCACTTTGCTTCCAGCCGCCAAATGGCGCTTCTGTTGCATGAGGGGCCCATTCATTTACACCAACCATTCCAAACTCCAATGCTTCTGAATAAAAGAATGCATCGTATACATTATTCGTCCAAACATACGAGGCTAACCCATAAGGTGTACTGTTTGCCCATTCAACAACTTCATTTTTATTTTCCCATTTTATAATTGGCAGCACAGGGCCAAAAATTTCTTTGTTAACTGCTTCTGTATGTGCATCAACATTTGTAAGAATTGTTGGTGCAACAAACCAACCTTTATTAGATGGAATATTACCTGCAGTTGCAACTGCACCGGTATGTTTCGCATCTTCAATAATACCAACTACCTGTTGCTGCTGACGTTGATTAATCAGCGGCCCCATATTGGTATCAACTTCCCATCCATAACCAACTTTAATATTTTTTATTGCATCTGATGCAACAGATAAAAACTGATCATAAATTTTTTCATGAACAAAAAAACGTTGTGGTGCAACACAAACCTGGCCTGCATTGCGCAGCTTTGCTACAACCGATGATTTTGCAAGTGCTTCCACATTTACATCGCTTGTAATAATTACAGGTGCATTACCACCAAGCTCTAAAGAAAGTTTTGTATTTGTTTTAGAAGCACCATCCATCAATATTTTTCCAACACGTGTACTTCCTGTAAAACTTATTTTTTTCACATGCGTATTGGCCAACAATTCATCACCAATTGCGGCTGCATCACCAACTAAGTTATTGATAACACCTACAGGCAACCCGGCTTCTATCAAAGCTTTTACAATATTGTTTGTAGTAAGTGCAGTAAACTCCGACCCCTTTGTTACCAGCGTACAACCCGCTGCCAGCGCGGCTGCCCATGCACGTGCCGGATTATACGAAGGGAAATTCCACGCAGTAATTACGCCAACAACACCCATCGGTTGCCAAATAGTAATCATGCGTTTATCATTGCGAGCCGCAGGAATTGTTTTGCCGTAAGCACGCTTACATTCTTCCGCATACCACTCAAATAAATTCGCTGAAACAAGCCACTCTCCTTTTGCTTCGGCCGTTGGTTTGCCGCTTTCCATTACCGTTTCTTTTGCAAAAGCTTCAACATTTGCACGCATGATATCAGCGGCTTTTTTTAAAATCGCCGCACGCTGATAGACATTTGTTTTGCTCCATTTAGCGAATGCATTTTGTGCTG